>CAVBBF010000080.1:0-2124 GCA_963593735.1 Phascolarctobacterium succinatutens | reverse complement strand
CGAACGAGGCGGATTGCCTTGCAAACGCCGAAGTCCAAACACGTGAGGAAGGGGAAAACTTTAATTTTGAGTATTTTGTAGAGAAAAAACAAATCCTTGACAACATTCGATACAAACTGTAAAATAATGTAGTACTGTCTTTTATTTGTATATATTTTATATATTTAATCGATAGGCTCAAAATCTTTAATCTAAAAGGGTAGATTATGAAAAAACGTATCATTGCAAGCGTGCTTACGCTCACGTTGATTGCAACTTGTGTGTTTGCTCTTGCGGCGTGCAACAAGGAGGATATCCCCTCTTCTTTCGAGATGCCTGTCGGCACTCGCCCCAATTATGACAGTTTGATTTCCGAAGAAGACAAGGCGATTATCGACAAAGGCGTTGACGAAAGCGCGAAAGCGGATAATGACGAAACCAAGGACCAAGACGCAATCAAAAAAGCGGTTATGGCTCTTTACACAACCGCAAACGAAAGTAGAATCAACACTCCGTTGTCGCTTGTGGTGCAAGAGAGCGACGCAGGCATAGATATGGCAAAAGTCATAATGCACTCATTCAATCTCCGCAACGGCGACAAATGGTACTATCAACTCGCAACGAGCGTGCAACCTGCATCCGACGATCCGTTGTACAAGGTTATGGCGGCGGCAGCGGCGGCGTTTGCCGGATATCTGAAAGTCGCCTACACCAACGGCGACGGCAACTACTGGTTCTTTGCGGGCAAGGGCACTGCATATTGTTGCGATTGTTCGGTTACGACTTTCCCGTATGCGAAATTCGAGATTCAAGAAAAGGATCATCCCTTCAAGAGTCCGCTCACGCTTGACGATTTCAACAACAAACTTCACGTTTTGAGCGGTTCGATTCATGAAATCAACAATATGGACTTCTGCGCCGATATCATCGCCGACAACGCTACGATAAAATTTGAAAACGGTCTTTATACGATAGATTTTGCAATCGATATGAATTCCGACTCCGAACTCATCGAAAAGTGGTTTGCCAAGCCGCAAGAGGATATGAAAGAGGGCGGTCAAGAAATAAAATACTACAAGTCATACAAAGCAACCCTTCAAATGTGGGACAACGGTTACGCAAAGTATTTTGAATCCCACGCCGACAGAGAAGCAGGCACGGCAAGCGGAAAACCTGTTGATAAATACAGTTACATCTGGACGGAAAAGGAAATCCTCGACCTCGTCGGGCAAGACGTTGACATCAAAGCAAAAGACAAATATTCCCGCATCGAAACTATCGATCAATACATCGAAGCGTACAGCAATCCCGACTATGTAAACACCATTCAACTCGGCTTTTTCGATATATTCGGAATCGTCGTCGGTTGCATTGCGGCTGTGATAATCGTCATCGTCGTGACAATCGAAGTGCTTGTCAAAAAAGGAAAACTTCCAAAACTTGCCGCAAAGCGTGAAAAGGCAAAGCAAAAACGCCTTGCAAAAAAAGCGGCAAAGAACGAAAAGAAAATCGCCTTGATAGACGAAAATTCAGACGGCGTAACCATTGACGGAGTTTGTGACAAAGAAGACGAAACCGCATTCCAAAGTAGGGGCGACACCGACGATTGCGATAATGCAGAAAGCGACGGCGACACCGACGACTGTCATAACGCCCAAAGCGATATCGACGTTTCCGACGAAGATAATGCCCAAAGCGAAGACAAAGAATAACGACGTTGCAAGGTGATTTGTCAAACCAAGTGCAACACTTTGTTTAATTCTTGCTCAAACAAATCTGTCTGTGTTTGGTAGTTTGGCAATAATCTATTTTTTGAGCATAGAAAAAAGGCGCGCGAGTGATGTGAACCAAAAAGTTTGGACAAAAATGTAAAACTTTTGGGGTGCACTTCAGAGTAGCACTCGGCGAATATGCTTTTTATCTTATTCATCTTTGTATTTTGACTCCGAAAAAGTCTTTTGCAAAAAATAATACGAACTCCGATTTTGTTTCGGGGTTCGTATTATTTGCATATAGTTTAGATAAGGGGATTCGTAGGAAGCGAGCAAGACGCTTCCGTAATAGCGAAAGCGTCAGCCCGAAGGGGTTCGCGTTGCAGAGCAACGGCACGATGAAATCGTGCAATCACCTTGGCTATATAAAAAA
>CAVBBF010000079.1:0-2863 GCA_963593735.1 Phascolarctobacterium succinatutens | reverse complement strand
GGACTATTACTTCGATGATGGCTACGTGTTCCGCCGCTAAGCCCACAAAAGAAGTCTAAAGCCAAGGCGAGAGAAATCTCGCCCCGGCTTTTATGTGCAACCCCACAACATGATGATGTTTTTCTCTTTGGTGAAAATGCTGATGCACAGAGGAGAGCTTATTCTTTTTCGTCCTCAAAACCCCCATTTGCAATTTTTGTCATAATCTCATCAAATACTACATCTATCTTATACTTATTTATTAAATGTATTGATGGCTCGTGACCTTCCTTTGCATAATTGATAAGTCTATTCATAGATAATAAAACATCAAAAATCGAGGGCTTCTCATTTTCTTCTATTTTCTCATCAAAGAATGTTGAAATACTTAAAAACTCTCTTTTACATTGAAAATCTTTATCATCCGACATAAGATTGCTCCAATCATTCACAACCGAGCTTGTTTCCTTATCTTTCTTAAATAAGGCGAACATATTGCTCTTTGCTTGTTCAATACCTTGCATAGCAGAATACAAAAACCATCTTTTTGCGCTATCAAAGTCGCCCTCATCTAACAAAAGAAGTCCGAGATTATTCTGCGCTTTACCATATCCAAATCGGGCAACACTAAGATAATATTTTTTTGCTTCTTTTAGTTTCCCTTCGAGATGTAATGATTTCCCCTTTTCAAATATTTTCTCTGCTTCATTTACATCAAGGGATTCAAGAGAGTCAAAAACCTCGCTTTTGTTATCTATGTAATCGTCCACAGAGTCAAAGGACTTGCTAATTAGTTCTTCATATTTTACACCTTCGCACCTAAAACATATTCCATTTTGGACATAATTATATTCTGATAAATATCCATATCCGCGACACCTTGTACAAGGAGTAAATTTCATCGGTCTTAAAATTCCATCTCTTTGCGTATATACAAGAGAAGGTAACGTGTCATGTACCATTTTATGGCATGTTTGACACAAGGTTATTAGAGCATTATCATGATATTCCCATGGCTCATTCTGAAAGATATAATATCTATGATGAACATTAAGAAGCCCCTTTGCACCACACATCTTACAAGTATGTTTATCTCTGCGCAAAATACGAGTTCTTACTTCTTTCCATCTGTGATCTTCCAATTTTTCCTCGTATGATAATTCTTTATAGTACATAATTTAATACCTCTATTTGGACTATTTAGATTGTTACTTATTCAAGAAACAAGATTTTACATAACATGGTCCTATCCCTGTTTTTTGTGCAGCACAGTAGTTTTATCTGTCACAGCACAAAGGTAATATAATAACTTGATTTTGAAGTATAAAACAAAAATAATCTTTTGCAAAACAGTATGATAAAAGAGGAGTGCTTGTCTGGTTTGTTTCTTGTCTGTCTGTCACATAAAGAATATTAAACGGAATACCCTACCAAACTGACATTGTCCTTATTATAGTACCTTTGTGGAAAACATCCGTATATGAGCGATTATCTTCTCTACGTCAAAATGCCGAGTTATCTGCGCCAGTGGTTCGTACACAGGCACAGTGGTAGTGAACCCGTCAGGCTTCACAACGGCAGCGTGGAGTCGAAACTCATCAAACTCGCTCTTATCAAGGCGCCGGAGTTTATCTTCCCTCACAAGCAGCAAGAGGACGAGGTGGCGATTTGCATACCTTACTCCAAACAGCGCGACCCTCGCACCTATAACCATATCTCTGACACGGCGAAACGGGCTTTGCTCGAGAACATCAAGAATGCTTTTGCCGTGGATTGCTGGACGTTCCTGCACGACTTCGGGAGCATCGGCAAGCAACAAAAGGATCTTATCTACCTTTACATGGAGCAACGGGGCATCAAGGAGGATGGCTCGTGTTGGGATGCGATTGCAAAGGTGTACCAACGCCTACGGAAGAACTATCTCACGAATGAGTGCAAGAGAAAACGCAACGAGAAAAACAAGTAAAACGACCGATTGTTTAATATGAAGAATATGCAGCGACTTCCCGGTATCATACAGATTGCTTATTGCCAAGCGCAACTCCTCTCCACGGATGTTACGTTTCGGGCTTTGGCGAATCTGCCGGTGGGTATCTTTACTTCGCTGACAACCGTCTCGCATATCGGGGATGCCATTTGTGAGGTGGAAACGAGCTTCGACAACAACGACTATCTCCAAAAGGCGACCTTGACGTTCTCTTCTTTGGAATCTATCCCGACGGATGTTCCTCTTGCTTTCGTCATCACGACTGCCGACCACAAGCAGTATCTTATGGGTACAAAGGAACTACCCTATACTATCATCAAAAGCACCACTTCCACGGGTTCTCTCGACAGCGACCGCGCCGTCACGAAGTACTCGATTTCGTACCAAAACACGCTCGCTTTGGTCTCGTAACTATTCAGCGGTAGGTGCATGACGAATCGTCAAACCTCAAACAAGGCTTGAATTGCATTAAAAGGAGTACGGTTGTGTTTCTTGGCGGTTTCGACGACTGAATGCAGTTCAAGGAATGCGTCTGCTCCGAAATCAGAACGGAATGTACAAGAGTTCTTCAATTTGATTTTCAGTTTGCGTATTCCCCGCTCGCTTGCGTTATTGTCCGCTGGTATCATTGGGTCTTCAAGGAAATTGAAAATGTAGTCCCGGCACTTTGTCAGTCCCTTTTTCAGAGTTTCAAACTTCTTGCCGAACTTGCTGACATTCTGTTTTAGCCTGCATAATTCATAGAGCATCTTCAGCTTGAGATTTTTTTCGGTCCTTCTCAAAAAATCGGAACTCAATGTTGTGTCTATGCAGAATGGAGGAATGACTATGCAAGTTTTCTGCAAATTTCTTGCGTTTTCTGATTCCAGATATGGGTCATACCAAGCATACGGGCAT
>CAVBBF010000078.1:0-3218 GCA_963593735.1 Phascolarctobacterium succinatutens | reverse complement strand
ATCACCTTGGCTATATAAAAAAATATCGTACAGTTTGTACGATATTTTTTGGTGGGAAGCCCGTGACACAAGTTGAATAATCATTTATTTGTGCTTGTGCGCCGAGTTTTTCATTGCCTTTCGGCGTGGCGGTTTAGCACAGAGAAAAGCCTATATCAACGGCAAAATTATTGCTTGTTCGATATAGGCTGTTTTATTGTAAGCGCAATAATTTACGCTGGTCGTTGACATAGGCATAATATATGATTTGAAGTGATATGTTTTTGAGTTTTCTCGGTGCTGCGCCGTCTTGTTGCCGAAAGGCAAATAAAACTCGGAGCATATCAAAAATGAAAAAACATATTGAAAATTATGACGTTTTCAAAGAAACAATATCTCAAAACAATGTTCTTGCAATGGCTGAGCAACTGGCTATGTACGAAACACGATTCCTTATCGGCTATATGGGAAGCAAAATGCAAAAGATATATGCAGGCCTATGCGTTGATATTAAGCGTAAAACCGATATTAACCACACTTACAGCGACAGTTATGATTTAGTGCAAGAATGTGCGCTATTCCTTTGCAATCATTACGGAAAGCGATTAAACGACGTTTTAACACATGATAAAAAGGGCAAAGCAATAACAGTCAAGATTGCGTGCATTAGAGCGATGTCTAAACTTATAACTCGAAAGACAAGTGATGATTATCGTTCGGTGAGCCTTGATGTCTTAACATCCGTCAGCGAACCGTCTTGCGAGATTGAAGAAGACGTTGTCAAAGACTATACTGCTTATGATTCAATCGTTGACAGCCTAAATCTGACGGATAATATGATAATTGCGCTCGAATGCAGACAAAACGGATTGAGTTATCCCGAAATCGCCGCTATTCTCGAACGAGCGCAATCCACCGTGTTTGAATACTTTATAAAAATGCGACAAAGATATAACGCGATTTATGGATAAGATATGAGATATCCCGATTGTTGGAGATGCCTTTTAAAATAGGCACGTTTTAACAATCCGCTATGGCTTTAAACAATTGATAGGCACGACATATATGCCGTCTGGACGCCTGTAAAGCGGTCCGGATGCGGTCAAAATCATCATAAATGTCGGTGCTTTTTCATTACTTTTTTCTATAATTTTATTCTTTAAATTGTTGAGCGATACTGCACCCTCATTGATAAGTTTTTCGCCACCGAGCTTGATTTCAATCGCCGCCCATTCCCCGTTTGGCAAATGAAGAACGGCATCGCATTCAAGTCCTGCATTGTCTCTGTAATGGCGAATTTCTCCGTCTAACGTTGAAGCATATATTGACAGGTCCCTAACTGCAAAATCTTCAAAGAACAACCCGAACGAGTTTAAATCGTTCATCAAGTCGGCAGGGGAAATATTCAGTGCTCTGCACGCTATTGACGTGTCAACAAAATGTCTGGTTTCCGTTGTTCTGATAGATGTCTTTGAGCGGATATTGGGATTCCAAGCAGCGATATTCTCGATTATATACAAATCCTTCAATGCGTCCATATATTCGTCAAAAGTTTTTGCATCCATCGTCCGTGCATTGCTTGACTTTATATCTTCTATTATCGTCGTATTCGGTGCTTCCGTTGAAATGTTGCGCGCATAGCTTCTCAATATCATTTTGAACACTTCGGCTTTTTTGTTGCGGAACTTTTCGTTTTCACTGTTTTCAAACACAAACAAACTGTCATAATAGTTTCTTGTAATCTCAAGAGCCAAGTCTCTATCGTCTTGCAAAGCAATCGGCCATCCGCCACGACACACCAAATACGCAGTGTCAGTCAGCGCAAAATCTTCGTTCAAATCAAAATAATCCGCGCTTGGCTTTTCAAACAATTCTTTGAGCGAAACTATTCCTTTTGATTCTTCGGACTCAAAAAGTGACATTGTGCGCATTTTCAATGGAACGATGCGTCCCGCTCCCGAATGATGAATTTGTGTCTTGTCGACAGGAGTGGAGCTGCCTGTGAGAATATATTGGCCAAAAGCATATTCAAAATCAAGAGCATCCTTGACTTGATTCCATATATCAGGCACTGATTGCCACTCGTCAATAAGGCGAGGTTTCTCTCCTGTCAAAACGCCCTTTGGATTGATTTTGGCTAGCTCGATGGTTTGTCGAGTATTGAGCTTTATAAAACTCTTTTGGTAAAGCATGCAAGTTGTTGTTTTCCCACAAAACTTGGGACCGGCAACCAACACTGCGCCTGAAGATTTAAGTTTGCCTTCAATCTTCGATTCGATCAAGCGTGTATAGTATTTTTTCATAATCAAAAGTCTCCGTCAAACATATCTTAACAAACAAAATATAAAAAATCAATATAAATTCCCAATATTTTCAATGAAAAATTCCCAATATTTTCAATTCTTTTGTCAAAGGAGATCGATTTTTATCGACGATGAATCCAGCAACCATTATACTGCAGTTGACGCGCTCGTAGAAAGAATGCATCTGACACAAGGCGAATATGACGTTCTCTGCTCCTATATGTCGGGATTGACTTATCTCGAAGTCACACAACTTCTAAATATCAACCGCACAACCATATGGCGCAGAAGGATGAGTCTACAGAGAAAGTTCAAGACATTGTTGGGTTAAAATATAAACCATAGGTTAATATCTTGACCGACAGTTTATGGAAAAGTAGTTTTGCATTTAGTATGATTTAATCATATTCTAAACCGCAACACCTGATTATTGTCAACAAAACTGTGGATAAATTCGACAAAAAATCTTGTATATTTGTACACAAAAATGTTGACAAAAGGCGGGACTGTGATATAATGAGAAATGAAATCAAGGGATGAAGGTAGTCTATGTTAACAGAATTTGGAAAAGTAATGAGAATTATTCGGATAAATACGGGGGATAGCATGCGTGATATGGCTGCAAAAATCGGAATGAGCGCAACGTATTTATCGGCGATCGAAACGGGGAAACGCAATATTCCTTCGAATATGGAAGAATTGTTATTTACACATTATAATTTTTCAGAAAAAGATAAAAAACGGATAAAAGATGCAATCGAAGAATCCGCATCGCAGGTTAAGATTGATTTGACCGAGATGGCAGAAAAACAGAAAAGAATTATTTATTCGGTTGCAAAGGGTGAAATTGACGAAGCTACACTTGACAGGCTTTGCGAAATAATTAAAGACAAGGAGAAAATGGGGAAATGAAAGATTGAGTTTTTTGTCCAAGCT
>CAVBBF010000077.1:0-3233 GCA_963593735.1 Phascolarctobacterium succinatutens | reverse complement strand
TTATCATATAGACTGTTTTTTTTCAATATATTCTTTATATTTTGTCTATTTGATTATAATAACGATTAAAGCAACGCTCCATAAACTGTCGGTTAAATAATTGACCTGTGGTTTATAATTATTAGTGTCACAATAGCAAAATCTATCTCATATGCCTTTTCTTCTACGATATTTAATCATGCTCTTGCCAGTCAGCAGTTGTGAAACTTCGAGATAAATTTCCAAAATGCAAAAAGCAAAATGCTTAATTGTTTTTACTTATCCATAAATCGCGATATATCTTTGTCGCATTTTGATAAAGTACTCAAACACGGTGGATTGCGCTCGTTCAAGTATGGCGGCGATTTCGGGATAACTCAATCCGTTTTGCCGACATTCGAGCGCAATTTTCATATTGTCCGTCAAATTTAGGCTGTCAACGATTGAATCATAGACGGTATAGTCTTTGGCAACAGCTTCTTCAATCTCACAAAACGGCTCGCTTACAAGTGTTAAGGCATCAAGGCTCGCAGAGCGGTAATAATCGCTTGTTTTTCGAGTTATAAGTTTAGATATCGTTCTTATGCACGCAATTTTGACTGTTATTGCCTTGCCTTTTTTATCGTGTGTCAAAACGTCGTTTAAACGCTTCCCGTAATGATTACAAAGGAACAGCACACATTCTTGGACTAAATCATAATTGTCGCTGAAAGTGTGGTTAATGTCGTTTTTACGCCTTATATCAACGCATAGGCCCGCATATATCTTTTGCATTCTGCTTCCCATATAACCAATAAGGAATCGTGTTTCATACATAGCCAGTTGTTCTGCCATTGCAAGGACGTTATTTTTTGAGATTGTTTCTTTGAAAACGTCATAATTATCAATATGGTTTTTCATTTTTGATACGCTCCGAGTTTTATTTGCCTTTCGGCAACAAGACGGCGCAGCACCGAGAAAACTCAAAAAATGTATCGCTTCAAATCATAAGATGCCTATGTCAACGACCAGCATAAAAATGTTGTATATAAGTCATTTGCTTGTTTTGTATAAAGGCAAATATAAGTGCATCAAAATTAGCCCTCCCCTCACATGCGTGCGCTTGTATCAAAGACTACGACACGTCTAACAGGCAAACAGCTAAAATTTACATAAAAATCGTTGCAATTTTCACAACACGAAAACAAGATTTTTATGCCGTTGACAGAGGCTTTTGTCGGTGCTAAAACGCCGTGCCGAAAGGCAATGAAACGCTCGGAGTGGTTAAGCAAGATGCTATACATTTTGGTTATGCACATAATTTGTGCACAACCTCGTTTTTCCTAAAATCAATCAAATTATCTAATATTATGTTTATTTCGCAATTTTTGAATTAGACAATTTTTGCAAAACAATATGCAGAATGAGAAGCCGCTTGCAAGCGAAAAACCTTGTCAAAATGACGGTTTTCACAAAACTCGCTCATTTTTTAGTTGTTCCTGGGTAAAAGTGGCTCATTTTTTGTATTAGCCATTTGTTCAATTCTTTTCTAATGTCATAATTTGTATGATTTTTACTCCATTTTTCATCAACATTTTCTGCTGTGCTACAAAAATTGCCATTCGCAAAAACATTGACAAATTAAAGTTTTGCGAGTAGAATAAACTTGCAGGTTCAAGGAGGGCTTATGTATATCAATCGACAAAAGTATCTTGACAAACTAGTCAGCCAGAAAGACAAAGATATTATCAAAGTTATAACCGGAATACGACGGTGCGGCAAGTCCGTACTCCTTTTTGACATCTATGCCGACTATTTGCTATCTCACGGCATTGACGACGCGCATATAATCAAAGTAAATCTCGAAACAAAGAAAAACGAAGCATTGCGAGATTCAAACGCTTTGTACGATAGCATCGTATCCAAAATTGTTGACGATAAGCGGTATTATGTTTTCATAGATGAAATACAGCTTGTTGACGGTTTCGAGGATGTTGTAAACGGGCTTCGCTTGGACTATAATTGCGATATTTACATCACGGGTTCCAACTCAAAACTGCTATCGAAAGA
The DNA here is from genome assembly GCA_963593735.1 of Phascolarctobacterium succinatutens. Lineage (GTDB taxonomy): Bacteria > Bacillota > Clostridia > Christensenellales > CAG-917 > CAG-475. The sequence continues at coordinate 1,205 of CAVBBF010000077.1, read as the reverse complement.
CATTAACACAAAAATGCGTGGACGAAGCATAGAAATAAAAGTATACCCGCTGTCTTTTTCGGAATACTACGGTTATTATGGCGGAGATAAAAGACAATGTTTTAACAATTACCTTATGTATGGCGGTCTCCCCTACCTTTTGTCCGAAAACGATAACAAGAACAAAGTCGAATACTTAAAAATGATTTGCGACACCGTTGTAGAAAAAGATATTATCGATCGACACGGCATAAGACAGGAAAACTTATTTGGCGCAGTAATTGATTTTCTTTGTTCCAATATCGGCTCTTATGTGAGCGCCAACAAAATTGCAGATACGCTAAAAAGCAACGGATACGGCAAGGTTACACACGATACCATTGGCAACTATTTGGATTTTGTTTGTGACGCATATCTGTTTTACCGGGCGCAAAGATACGATATCAAGGGCAAACAGTATCTTAAAACGCTAAACAAATACTACATTTGCGACCTCGGAATACGCAATAGCAAGCTGAATTATCGACAAATAGAGATAACGCACTCGCTTGAAAACGTAATATATCTTGATCTAATACGACGCGGATATATTGTCGACATCGGCAAAAACAATTCAAAAGAGATCGATTTTGTCGCAAAGAATGACAAAGACTTGTTTTATATACAAGTGGCTTATACCCTTTCGGATCCCGATAAAAACGAACAGGAAGTATCATCATTCTACGGACTAGATGACGGTTATAAAAAGATAGTCATCACAATGGACGACGATCCTTTTGTCAATCTAAAAAACGGTTACAAAAAAATCAATGCGCTTGATTTCCTTTTGGATGACCATTCTCTGGAGCGAATTTGAGACAATTTAGTTCAAATCAATTGATGCATTTTTTTGCTCACCAACAGACAATAATACGAACTCAGATAATGGGTTCGTATTATTCTTTCTTCGAGAATTTTTTGCAACAAAACTGCGCCTATAAATTCAAAGAACTTATAAAAATCTCGTGTTGTTGATTTTAGATAATCAAAACACCACCCTTCTTATCAATGCATCTGCTTACGCACAAATTTTGTGCGTAACTCCTTTTATACTCCTTACTCAAACACGGGGACAACGATTTTACACTTGTTATTGGTTTGACTACCATTTAAGATAACACCATACTCAAACGTGCTGTCAAGCGTTTTTTGTATTTTTTTTGTTTGACTACCATTTAAGATAACAC
>CAVBBF010000076.1:0-3855 GCA_963593735.1 Phascolarctobacterium succinatutens | reverse complement strand
TTCAAATTTTACTTTTGTCACACTCTTTCACTCATGGCGCAAAAACAAGAGCGGCTCGCTGTTGCGTGCCGCTCTTGTTTTGCTGTTTGTTCGCAATTATTATGCGTTGGTTGTGTGTGTGTACACTTTAAAAGAAGTATTGTTGTTGATTGTCGGAGTGCCGCCGGGATAATTTGCGCTTGTATCCAACACCAATTCGTGAGGAATGGTGATGTCAATCTTTGCATCGCCGACTTTGCCTGCCGTAATTGTTCCGTCGCAGGTGATGTTGAATATGACTCCTTTATTGACGGTTGTCTTACCGCAACGAGCAACAATACCGACACCGTTTGTGATGTTGAACGTGCCGCCGTTGACGGTCACTTCATCACTGTTTGCAACGTAGATACCACCAGCGATATAGCCTTTGGATTGAATGTTGCCGTTGAACGTACCACCGTTGACTACGATTGTGTTGTGGCCCCAGTCATCTGTTACATTGCCTTCACTGTCCTTTTTGACAGTTCCGTTTGTCATAATGACAAAGTTGTCTTGCGAAGTATATGTGCCGGTGTTTACGATCAATGTTGCAGAATGTCTTGCGAATAAACAATACTCTCTTGCCGTGACATCAAGGTCTTCGACCGTAAGCGTTGCTTTATTTGCTGAGGCTAATGCCCCTGCGGGGGATATTACCTTGCCGTTTTTGACAACGACATTTGCGCCGTTATTCGCAATAATAACTGCATTTGCTGCAGTGGTTGACATAGTATGCCCGTTCAAATCAATAACTACGTTTTTAGCGACAGTAAATGACAGTGGTCCGCTGATATCTTCTGTCAACACGATGTACGAATTGTCAACTGCCACCGCTGCTGCGAGTTGTTCTGCCGTGCCGACTTCTGTTTTCTTGACAACGGTTGTCGTTGTGCCGTTTTCGACTGCACCGTATCCTTCTACAAGGAACGATGTGACCTTGCCGGATTCATCGCCGAGTGCGGGGCTGTTGCCGACAAACGTGCCGCCTTTGACGAACACGAGTTGAGTTGCTTCGTTTGCTTGGTTCAGCGTGAGGCCCTTCCAACCTTTTGCATAAGAATTAAGTCCGTATGAAATGTCTGTGTTGTTGGTGTAAGTGCCGCTTTCGATTGTGATTGTGCTGCCGGTGAACGCATATACGCAAGCACCTGTTGCACTGTCGATTGTGACATCCAAATCGGACAATGTTACGTTTGCGCCATTTCTTGCAATGATAGGATCGCACTCGCCTTTATCGCTGGTGCCGACTGTTTGTGTGAGAGCAGTGCCGTCGATTTTACCATTCTTGATGGTTACGGTTGCGCCATCTACGTTGAATGCTTGACCCGTGGTGTTGCCTTCAGCCATTGTGACTGTCTTACCGCCCAAATCCAACACTACATCTTTTTTAATGTCGATGCGTTGCGAAACGGTGATATCTCCTGCAAGCACAACGTATGCGTTGTCAACGGTGAGTGCTGCCGCAAGTTGTTCTGACGATGTCACAACAAAGCCGATACGACCTGTGTCGCCCTTGTCGCCCTTGTCACCTTGTACGCCTTGGATGCCCTGTTCACCTTGTGCGCCGGTTGAACCTGTGTCACCCTTTTCGCCTTTCTCGCCTTTCTCACCTTGTGCGCCTTGTTCACCTTGTGCGCCGGGGTCACCCTTTGCGCCTTTCAAGAATGCAAAGAATTCCTCTTCGGTTTTATTTTCGTTTCCTTCTTGCTCTTTCCAGATTTCGTATGCGGATTTACCGTCGGTGCCATCTTTACCGTCTTTGCCATCTGTTCCGTTCGTACCGTTCGTGCCGTTGGTTCCGTCTGTGCCGACTGCCTTGACAGTGGTTTTGGTTTCGCCGATATACCAATAGCCGTCTTCACCGATATGCGGTGTTACGCCGTCTGTTCCGTCTGCGCCGACAGCCTTGACTTGCGTGTTGGTTTCACCGATATACCAATAGCCGTCCTTGATGGTGGGAGTCAAGCCGTCCTTACCGTCGTTGCCGGGGTCGCCATTTGCGCCTTTGAGGCTTGCGAGGAAATCGGTTACGGTCTTATTCTCATTTCCTTGTTGCTCTTTCCAAATTTCAAATGCGGATATGCCTGCCGCACCGGTGTCGCCTTTTGCGCCGGGAGTACCGGGTGCGCCGACCAAGCTCAAAAGGAATGCTTCAACCGACTTATCTTCGCTTGTGGTGTTTGCTTTCCAAATGTCATATGCAGACAAACCGTTTTCACCGTCGTTTCCGTTTGTGCCGTTAGTGCCGTTAGTGCCGTCTTTGCCGTTCTTGCCCGCCATGCTTGCGATAAACGCTGCCAAAGAAGTGTCTGCACCTTTTGCTTGAGCGTCTTTCCAGATTTCGTATGCGGATTTTCCGTCCTCGCCGTCTTCTCCGTCTTCTCCGTCTTTTCCGTCTTCGCCGGGATCGCCTTTGTCACCCTTTGCGCCTTGTGCGCCGGTGTCGCCCTTATCGCCCTTTGCACCCTTGATGCTTTCGAGCCATTGTTCATAGGATAATGGGGTTTCTCCCTTGTCCGCTGCGTTTGCGACGTAACTGTCGTATATCGCAACGATTTGCGGATCGCGCGCGTCTTGTGTGTCATCGCTGCAAGCCGTGAACAAGCACGTCAAGCATACAATCACTGCCACAAACAACGCAATCAATGCCTTGTTGTTTTTCATGACTATAATCCTCCAAAAATAGTTGTTTTATATTTTATTGCTTTCGCAACAAATATCGTGAATTTAACTGTCCTTTTTTGCTTTTTTCTCCAACAAATATCTTGAATTTGTTTTTTCTTTTTTTGTTCCTGCCGCAACAAAAATAGTGAATTCGTCTTTTTTTCCTTTTTTATTGCTGTCGCAACAAAAATTGTGAAATGCCTTATCCCTATATAGAGTATCATACTCCACACAAGAGCATTTGTCACGGACACCCTTTTGCCCGCTTGAACCTTGCCTTACGACAGTTATATTTCACTTTGTGCAATTATATTTGCGCATTGCGCAGTCGGGTGTGGGTGTTCCCTCCCTCTCGTCATTCAGAGCGTAAGCGTGGGAATCCAGCGGAGCGAAATGCGGCTGTCGCCTTGATTCTCGCGGTCACTGCGTTCCCTCAGAATGACATATGGAAAATTCAATACTGCGGCAGCGCCGCAATATCACTGCACACATAGTGTGCAATATCACTGTGTCGCAGACACAATATAACTGCACAAAGTGCAATACCACCGTGTCGCAGGCACGCTTCACCAAGCAAGCACTCGCGCGGAACTGTAGATGGATTCTTTGTCCGTCTTATTCGGGAGAGCAAAGAGGGCTTGCGCGGTAGTAACGCAATAAATCGAGCAAGGCTCTCAGCGAGACGCACACTTGCGTGTTGCCGTTGCCTTAGCGACGATTTTGCGCTTGCAACGCCGTTTGGAATTATCCGCTTGCGTGCATAGCACGCACCCACCAAGCAGATAATTTGGCGAAACTGCGGCAGGAGTTCTTATCCGTGCTTGAACGGATAGCACAAATTCTCTGCGCGGTTAGAGATTGCGAGAACAAGTGCGGTGCTTTGCAATCGACCCAAAGATTTACGTTTCTATTTATGGGATTCCCACGCTTGCACACGCAGTGCGCACCCACCAAGCAGATAATTTGGCGAAACTGCGGCAGGAGTTCTTATCCGTGCTTGAACGGATAGCACAAATTCTCTGCGCGGTTAGAGATTGCGAGAACAAGTGCGGTGCTTTGCAATCGACCCAAAGATTTACGTTTCTATTTATGGGATTCCCACGCTTGCACACGCAGTGCGCACCCACCAAGCAGATAATTTGGCGAAACTGCGGCAGGAGTTCTTATCCGTGC
>CAVBBF010000075.1:0-4227 GCA_963593735.1 Phascolarctobacterium succinatutens | reverse complement strand
ATGGAATATTATCGTATACCAATATAGAGGTATTTTCTTTATAATCAATTCGATAGTATTCTTTATCAAGTATCTCTTGAAGAAGTTCGTTAATCGTTTTTGATGATGTTGCTGATTCGCAAAACGGACCATTTATTCTTGCGACTCTTGTTTCTTTCGCCAACTCTTTTATTTCATCAAAATCCGACAACAAAGGAAAGAGTTTATAAATATCATATAGATGTCTCGATCTTTCTTTTGTTTCCCCTTCCAAATAATAGTCGCACAAAGCAAACACTTTATCAACAAACGTTCTGTCGATAGACTGGGTATTTACAGGGTACGGAAAAAGTTCATAGGTATTGATAAATTCATCTAACCCCATTTCGTTTAGATAATCGTAGATTATACTTGTAGCCAATTTTTGCTCATACGGGAAGGAACGAATTGAAAAAATCGTGTCTATTTCTATATCGGGTTTTAGCCCGGCAATCATAAACAAGCCGGAATACTCTATCTCGTAATGGTTGAAATCCATTCGGCTTTTTATGTTGTCGAGATTTGATATAGAAAATCCCAACTTTTCGCATGCTTTTACAATCGCCGTTTTTACGCTCTTGCGATTACCTTGCGACAAATGATTTTCATCTAAAGTAATATCGATGTCTTCAGAAAATCTTTTTATTACTTTATGGCATTTAGACAAAGACGTTCCGCCTTTGAATATCATAGACGGCAGCGTTTTGCTCAATTCTTTGAGTAATAATGAAACATAATAGTCTTTCTCTATAATTCCCGATTCAATTCCGCTCCTTTGAGCAACTTGAAAAATCGTTTGTTCAAATAGGTTTTTGTCAGTATGCAAAAGCATTTTGCACCTCGCTACTCATAAAATTTTTTATAGCTCTCGCAGGAACGAATTCTGCGTATTTCATAATACCTTGGATTGATATATTGTTCTTTTTCATATAATCAACGATTTTTTGCGTTGCTTGTACATCAATAGAACGAGCATCCGCAAGGTTGAACAATTCTAAAAGCATCATCTCTTTGTAGTTTGCGCTATTTATTGTAGTGCGCGCCCTTTTGACTATAATCGTTTGATTGTTTATCGTTATACGTCTTGATTTTGTGGCCTCGTTGTTTGTAAAAACTTCAATAACATTCGGCATTTGAGTCGTTATACCAAAACTATTAAGCAAAGATATACCGGTATAAAAACCGTACACTTTGCCGTTATTTGAAATATATTTTTTCTCAATTATCTTTCGAGGATTAAGCAAAGACTTTCCAAACGGAGTTGTTGTAGGAACATAATAACAATCGTATCCGGCTTTAGCCAAAAGGCCGCTATTCATAGCGGCATCAATAAGTTGATATACACGTCCTCTTGTATATCCGGAGCAAACATTAGCTATATCTTCAAAAAAGATAGGTGTGTTTTCTCCATATTGAGTTTTTAAGCAATTAACAAGTTCCATATTTCCTCATTTTATTATATTCCGTTTGCTCTTAAATTATACAGTTTTATACCTTATTTGTCAACAAATGTTTGACGTTATTTTGTTTATTATGTGGAGCAATTTCAAAGATAAACCAAGTTATGGATAATGATTTTTGATTTTTTTGCAAAAATACTATCCATATCTTAAGCCTTTTTCTCTATGGTGCTTTCCGGATTTGTTTTTAGTGCTTGCAATACTTTTTTTGCAGACTTAGTGAGTTTTACAGGCTCATTTACAGGCTCATTTTTGAGTTGTTTCGGTCTATTAAACGAAATAGTAACGCAAACAAGTTTTGCTGTCGCGACAACGGATATAAAGTTGATATATCATCACAAAGCCGCTGCATCTCTTGACGCAACGGCTTTTCTTAATTTCGATTATTCTATTATTTCCCAATGACCACCTTTGGGCGGACCTATTCTCATAATCTTTTTACAATTGCGCAATGCCCGCTCTATTGTAGACACTGACTTGCCTGTCTTTTTTGCCATTGCTAATTTCGAAACTTTAGGATTGCTTTTGATGATTTCTATAAGATGGCATTCCAGCTTCTCGTTGTTTTCTACGTCATTTTCTACGTCATTTTCTACGTCATTTTTGCCAAGCAACCTGTCGTGCTTTGATTTATCGAGAATATCGTAAGGCAAAACACACTGTATAAAAGAAGAACCGAAACGATAAGCCTCTTTTCCATACTTTGCAACGACCGTAGGTACGCCCTTTCCGGATTGTTCCATAAAGCCGAGTTGCATAAATATTTTTGCAAATTCCTCATTTACGGGTTTGCTGACACCGTTGAAGAATTCCTCTTTAGTCATACCGTCTTTTAATAGACCATACGAAATAATCTCGACTCTGTCATCAAAACCGTAAATTGCAGGCGGCGTCTTTTCTACCCATAAATTATGACACACGGCGTTAAACCATGCCTCACGGAATGCGGCCGGATCAAAATAAGGAGTATCTACTCGAGTTTTTCCGACGATATTCGTCTGAACAATGTTAAGCACATTCAAGGAATAGTCAAGCGCATCTTCCATTTGTTTGAATATGCAAGCGTTGTCAAATTCTTTACGAGATAAAAATTCCGCCTTTGTCAAGCCGTTAAAACGAACAACTTTGATAGACGTATCGTTCTGGTCGGAAACAAGAAATGCAATGTAGTTATATTTTCCGCCACTATTCCGTAAATTATAATTCTGCTCGAATGTTTCTTCACTATAGTGGAGTCCCTTGAATGTCAGAATCGCCTTGAACTGATTAAAAGTCAAATCTTGTCGAGGACTTTCTTCCTGTTTCATTGTCATTTTAGGAATAGATAATTGACTGATATAGCGATGTTCGATTTCTTCTTCGGTCATGCTGCGACAAGTCGTGCCGATGCGGACGAAACAACCGGCGGCACTGCGACCGTATTTTTTGATGTAATAGAGAGAGTTTCCTTTCTTAACCTTAATCTCGATTACGTTTTTGCCGTCGACGTATTTCGTACCGAGTTCGATAAAACTTTGCGGATTGGGCAAAATTTGAGTGGTAATAATATCTGCTATGCGTTTTTGCATATCGTCAAGATTATCAACACCCACAACGATTCCGTCATCGTCAACTCCGATATAAATTGTGCCGTCGAAACTATTCAAAAAGGCGACAAGTTCCTTTTGTAAACTATCGTTTAATACCTTTTTTAACTCGATCTTTTCGGTCTCCTGAAAAAGCATTTGAAAAACCTCTCTTTTAGATTTAAGTCTATTATACCATTTTTTTGCAACTTCTTCAAGAGTTCTTGTATCGGCTTTCGGCGTTTTTCGAAAAATCTAACTATGTAAAATGTCGGAAAACGGTGTTTTATCTCCAGTTAGTTGAAGATGTAAAAAAATATATGAATTCCCGACAAAATGCAAGATAATTTTATCGTGATTTATTGATAATACGCAGGTTTATACTTAAAACTTTTCATTTTTGCTGATAAAGTCCATTAGATTAACGTGCTTTATTCCGTTGCGTTGTTGCAAGAGATAATCGGTCGTGATAACATATCTTGGATAATTATCCTTTATCGATTCAAGCGGGCGATATTCGCGATCTTCCGTTTCCTTGCTTAAAGCGATAGTATATGCAACCTGAATATAGGCATATTGCATATCCGTTCCGCGTACAATGAAATCACACTCAAATTTACCGAATCTCCCGACACTCACAGAATAATCGAGTGATCTTGCGTAATTATATACAATGTTCTCAAGCACAGGACCAAAGTTTATTCTATTGTCAGTGTTCAACGCATAGAAAAATGACAAGTCAGATAAATAGAACTTTTTTTCTCCTGACAAAGAACGTCTCGACTTCATATCGAAACGATTGCAAGGCATAATGATTTTTGCGTCAACCAATGCTTCAATATATCGATTTACCGTCTCTCTTTTGACATTTATACCATTCTTTGCCAAATCTTCTACAATATTGCTAATGCTTGTCGTTGCACCGAAATTATTGATGATGTAATCCATAACCGCATCAAAAACAGATTTATTTCTGATTTTTACTCTTTTTCGAATATCTTTATCAAATATTTCGGCAATAAGATTTACGACATAAGTTCGTTTATCATCCATTGCGTCAAGTTTCAATGCGTAGGGGAAACCGCCTTCCAGAATATAGTTTTGAAGTTCGATTTGCGGATTTGACGATAAAGGCTTATTAAAATATTCTTTTGCTTTCAAATATTCGTCTAATGTAAAAGGAA
>CAVBBF010000074.1:0-4275 GCA_963593735.1 Phascolarctobacterium succinatutens | reverse complement strand
GATTAACACTTGGTATCAACTATGTGCAATTGATCTTCTATGTTTCTATCGGGAATTTCGTACGTCAACAAGGCATTTTTATCTCCTCGTGGCATTTTTGTCCCCTTTGAAGATGCTGAAAAGGTATCTATAAATTCGTCTGTGCAAAGAGCATAATACAGATACTTTGGAAGGCACTCTTCGTTTGTTATACGAAGACAGATTACGTCATTGGAGCAACCACCCGAACGAGTTGAAAACCACAACTTCTTAAAATACGGGCGTATGTTTGAAAGAAGTATATCGTTTTTATCAAAACTTGTAACCTTTCCGTTTGGAATAGATGAGCTATTTTCTATTCCTCCGCAATTAGGTAGCATACACTCTGTAGAAATATATGTGTGCGCAGCTAGAATACTTGCATCAATTTTTGTATTGACAATACTTGCAACATTACTTATTTTCATAAAGGACACCTATGAGAATTAAAGATATAGCAATTTTTAACCCTAGGGGGAATAAGCCAGAAGAATATATTAATTATATCGACACTTCTTCTGTAGAAGATGGAAAGCTGCATGAAGTTCAAACGCTTTCTCGCGAAATACCGTCTCGAGCGCAACGATTGATTGCCTTAAATGATATTTTGATCTCTTCTGTTAGACCAAATTTAAGGCATAATTACTTTGTCAATAAAGAAATACCTCATGGTATTGCATCAACTGGTTTTATTCAGATAAGAGTAATCTCATCTAATGTAAATCCTCAGTTTTTGTATTACTTTTTGACATCAGAACAAAATGTATTACATTACCAAACTATTGCAGAAACAAGTCAATCTACGTTTCCATCGTTCAATAAAGACGTTATTGAAGGACTTGATTTCCCAAATGTTACGTTAGACGACCAACAACACATAGTTGATACCAAGTGTTAATCGTCGCTGTTTAGTATCGCATAGATTTTTTCGTCAAGTTCTCTGCCTTTTTCCATCAATTCTTTTAATTCTTGCTTAACTCTTACTATCTCGGCTTTAACCTCCTCTTCAGACATTTTTCCGGAATCATCGATTCCGACATATCTTCCCGGAACGAGAGAATAGTCGGCTTCTTTGATTTCGTCTATTGTTGCAGACTTACAAAAGCCCTTAACATCTTCGTAACCTTCGCCTTTCAACCAAGCGTGATAAACTGCGGCAATACTTTCAATATCGCCTTTGTTTTCATCGCCATAGGTGGCAAGATTGTATGATTTTACTTTTTCAATGAGTTCATCATTGTCTTTATGACCGACCGTCACATCGTTGTAAGTCAGCTCGCGGATTTTACGGTCAATCATAATTCCTTTTTCACGGCAATCTATAAACAACGTTTTGCCTTTATTTCTGCAATCTTTACGCAAGAACCACAAACAAGCAGGGATTGTAACGGTGCTGAAAAGATTTGTCGGCAGTGCAATAATGCAGTCAACAATTCCTTCTTCAAGCATTTTTTGACGAATATTGTATTCTTGCTTTGAAGAAGTTGAAAGCGAACCGTTAGCCAAAACAAAACCAGCAACACCTTTCGGCGACAACTTGCTTATAATGTGCTGAATCCAAGCATAGTTTGCGTTGCCTTGCGGTGGAATATCGTAAATCCAACGCGGATCTTCCAAAAGCGACGGCTGACCGTAATCGCTTATATTGAATGGGGGATTTGCCATAATGAAATCGGCACGCAATGTTTTGTGCTTATCATCGTGGAACGTATCGCCGTAAGAATCGCCCAAATCCGCAGTAATACCGCGAATAGCCAAATTCATTTTCGCCATACGCCACGTATCAGGGTTAAGTTCCTGCCCGTAAACAGAAATGTTGTTTATGTTGCCTTGGTGTTGTTTTATGAAGTTGACGGATTGTGAAAACATACCGCCCGAGCCACAGCAAGGATCGTAAACACGACCATTAAACGGCTCAATCATATTGACGATAAGGTCAACTACGCAACGGGGAGTATAGAATTCACCGCCTTTTTGACCGAATTTCTTTGAAAACTCGCCCAAGAAATACTCGTAACACCTACCAAACAAATCGCCGGTCATATTTTCGGTCGAAAGGTTGTTAGAGAAAAGGTCTACAAGCTCGCCCAAACGGCGTTTGTCTACATCGCCTTTAGAATAAACCTTTGGCAATATGCCACGAAGTTCATCGTTTTCTTTTTCTATATCAATCAACGCTTGATCGAGAATAGTTCCGATCTTTTCGTCTTTAACAAATTTCTTTATATATCCCCAACGTGCGGTTTCTGGAATCCAAAAAACATTATCTTCTGCGTAGGCGTCTTTTTCTTCTTCGAACCCATCACCTTCAGCGACTAATTGTTTATATTTGGCATCAAAACGGTCTGAAACATATTTAAGAAAAATAAGTCCCAAAACCATTTTCATATAATCATGAGGCATAACTGCGCCGATAAGTTTATCTGCTGCAGCGTAAAGTGTTTTTTCAAGAGATTGAGGTTTTTCTACCTTTTCTTTAGCCATAAATGCTCTCCCGTTTCCTTATAGCAAAAACTATAGGAACATATTTTAGTTATATTGTACCATAAATCCTAAAAAAATCAAGGTGAAATATAACCAAGGATTCATAGAAACAATAACACGAAATAGACATTGCAATAAGTGTAAATCTTAAATATAAAATCTTAATTTCAATTGCAATTTACTCATTTTGGCGATTAGACGTGCCGTAGTCTTTGATACAAGTGCGCACGCATACGCGCGCGCAAGACTACGGCACGTCTTTGCATAAAACAAACCCAAATCCGCAAAAGGCGGCACGGAGCGGAGCGAGGTTTCGCGCTAACCCGCTTGGCGAAATCCTCGCTTATCCGTCTTGCCGTTGCCGTCGCTTTTCTTGCGGAAATTCTTGGTGTTTTTTATCGCAAAAATCCGTTTACCGTTTAGTTCTTTTGTGTCGCGTAAGTGTTGCGCCATTGTTCCGTAATCATATTTTCATCATCAAAATCGTGTTCAAATTATGTTCCGTTATTGTTTCAAATTTGTCCAAAATACGCACGACACTGTCCTTGCTTTCTCACTCTCTTGCATTTACGCTGATTATGGTGCAAAAAGCGAAAAAAGGTTGGAAAAGTACTGGTAAGTCTTGATGAATATCCAAAAATACTTGGTTTTGTACCCTGTGAGTATGTTACGCACATAAAAAATTTTTGATATAACAAAATTGTCTTTCTCGTAGGAAGCGTGAACGCAAACTCGGCATTGTCAAGGGTAAATGCATTGCCCCGGCACCCCTTGACAATACCCATAAAAACTCGGATATGAAACAATCCATATCGTTTTCGTTCATCTCGTTTCCTGTCGAAAGACACAATAACCAAAACTTAGGAGGAAATATAACAATGAAAGGTGCTGTGATTTATGCGAGATACTCTTGCGAACGGCAAACGGAGCAGTCCATCGAAGGACAGTTGCGAGAGTGTTACAAATACGCAGAACAAAACGGCTTAACCATTATCCACGAATACATAGACCGTGCAATGACAGGTACAAACGACAATCGTCCGTCCTTCCAAAAGATGCTTGCGGACGCGGAACGCACAAATGCTTGGGATATCGTACTTGTATATGCGCTGGATAGGTTTGGCAGAAACTCAATCGAGATTGCATTGAACAAACAAAAACTCATAAAAAGCGGAAAGACGCTTATATCCGCAACGCAACGAACGTCCACCAATATAGACGGCTCGCGAAATTTGGACGGAATACTGCTAGAAAATATGTATATCGGACTTGCCGAGTATTATTCGGCTGAATTATCCCAAAAGATAAAGCGCGGACTTAGAGAAAGCAGGCTCAAAGGACAATTCGGCGGTGGCGGTGTTGCATACGGATATAAAGTCGTGAACAAAAAACTTGAAATCAACGAAGAACAAGCGCAAATCGTAAAATATATCTTTGAACGCTATTACGGTGGCAAAATCGTGCGAGAGATCATTGAAGAACTGACCGCGCGAGGCGTTTTGTACAAAAACAAACCGTTCATTCCGCAAACCGTGTACAAAATGCTTGCAAACGAAAAGTATATAGGCATTACCAAATATAATGGCGAAGTATATGACAACATCTATCCGCCGATTATAGACAAAACGTTGTTTGATTCTATACAGCAAAAACTATCGGTTAATAAGACTGGAAAACGCAGTGTCAATACGACGTTTTTGTTGCGCAATAAAGTTGTGTGCGGATATTGCGGACGACATCTGCAAGGAGATAGTTCAACGGCAAGAAACGGCA
>CAVBBF010000073.1:0-4291 GCA_963593735.1 Phascolarctobacterium succinatutens | reverse complement strand
TAGTACAAGCGACTGCGCCGTCCGTTGGCCACTGCCTGGCGCACAAAGCGCAGTGGCATAAGTAGAGAAATGCCCCTATCTATGTGAGTGCCGTAAGGAACGCAGTGACGGAATAGCGATTGTTACGAAGTCAATCGCGTCCTGCCCCCTCTTGCGAACGATGTATAATTTTGCAGGGAATTGGCGCAAGTTTGAGCAATAGGGGAAAGCCCGAAGGGAAGGGGTGATGTGTGATTTTGGGTTCACACACTACCCTCTTTATGTTTTAACGTCTATTTTGTTATCCTAAACGCACCAAGCAGATGAATAGCGCGAAAAAGCCCTTCGGGCACTCGCCTAGTGTACTAATTCGTACACGACGAGCGACCGAAGGGCTTTGACAATGCTAGTCGCTGTTTGGTGCGTTTAGGCTTTGCCGTTGCAGCCGAGCACGTCCACCAATTTATGCTTCACGATCTGTTTGACCGCTTCTCTTGCCGGTCCGAGATATTGACGAGGATCGAAGTGAGAAGGATTGAGAGCAAAATGCTCGCGGATTGCAGCGGTGACTGCAAGTCTGAGGTCGGAGTCGATGTTGATCTTGCAGACAGCCATAGAAGCCGCTTTTCGGAGCATATCTTCGGGAACGCCTTGTGCGCCGGGCATACTTCCGCCGTACTGATTGATCTTTGCGACGAGGTCTTGCGGAACGGAGGACGAGCCGTGCAAAACGATGGGGAATCCGGGCAAACGTTTGCTGACTTCTTCGAGGATGTCGAAACGGAGTTGCGGTTGACCTTTAAACTTGTATGCGCCGTGAGAAGTGCCGATTGCGATTGCCAAGGAATCGACACCGGTTTTGCCGACAAATTCTTCGACTTGGTCGGGATCCGTGAATTGAGCATCTTTTGCGGAAACGTTGACAGCGTCCTCGATGCCTGCGAGTTTGCCGAGTTCAGCCTCGACGACAACGCCGTGATCGTGCGCATATTCGACAACCTGCTTTGTGATGGAAATATTTTCCGCAAACGGATGTGCGCTTGCGTCGATCATAACGGAAGTGAAACCGCTGTCCACGCAGTCTTTGCAGAGTGCGAAACTGTCGCCGTGGTCGAGGTGCAAGCAAATGGGAAGTCCGCTTGTTTCCACAGCCGCTTCAACCATTTTGGTGAGGTAGGTTGTGTTTGCATATTTTCTTGCGCCGGAGGAAACTTGAAGAATAAGCGGGGCTTGTTCTTCGGTTGCCGCCTCAACGATCCCTTGGATGATTTCCATATTATTGACGTTGAAAGCACCGATTGCGTAACCGCCTGCATATGCTTTTTTGAACATTTCGGTTGTTGTAACTAATGGCATAGTGTTGCCTCCAAATTTTATTTCGTCAACATTATACAACCTCGCAAAAAAAAACACAACCGTTTGAAAAAAAATCTCGAAGCACTTCCGCACTCCGCCGAATTTCTTTGCAATGAAAAGAACATTGCCACATATGGCGGTGACATAGTTTTCAAACGACAAAAAAGTACCGCGAGCAGAACGCTCGCGGTACAAAATACGGATTTATTTCAATTCTTTCGCACTCACTTCAACGTAGGATTTCCGTTTTCGTCAAGATTGTCAAAATCCCAAATCGTCGAATCCCAAATCGTTTTCATAATCTCGATTATTTCAGCGAGTGTTTTCTTTTCTCCGCCGAATTGGCTTGCATTGGCTGTGGTGTAGGTTTCTACTAATTCTATCGTATCATTACTGTATCCCACAAAATCATCTGCAAAAGAATTGCTCGTCACAGAACCTGCATTATAACAACTTGAAATATTTAATATTGCCGTATACGGATCACTGCACTCGCTATTGCAATACCCCACAAAGCCACCAGCGTAGGTATCACTTGTCACCGAGCCTTTATTGTAGCTGTTCGAAATATTTAGTGTGGCTACGGTTCCATCATAGGCACCACTGTTACGTCCAATAAAACCGCCGGCATAAGAACTACCTGTCACAGAACCCGCATTATAACTATTCTTGATAATAGCAGAACCATGCGCAGCAAAACCGCCGGCATCCATGCCTTTTATTGTGCCGGTGTTAAAGCATTCCTCAATATATATGCAAGAACCATCAACGTCTCCCGTAAAGCAAGCCATGCCACCTGCTAAACCATTTCCGCCATTTATTTCACCGGTATTATAACATTTTAAGAAACTTGCGCCAGCATATGTTCCAAAACATAAACCGCCCACACCTCCTGCTGTCAATGTGCCGCTGTTATAACATTCATCAAATATTGCGGAACTTGCATAATACAATAAACCGCCAACACCCCCTGCTGTCAATGTGCCGCTATTATAACATTCCTCAAATTCTGCGGAACCAGAGTAATCTGCATGATACAATAAACCGCCCACGCAATTTCCTGTTATATTGCCATTATTATAACATTTAACAAATGTAGCATACGTATCATAACTTAGTCCAAAAATCAGTCCTCCCACATCGGCATTTCCTAAAATACGACCGTTATTGCCGCAATAAGACAATTTTGTATCGTATGCATCAAGGATTAAACCGCCGACATTAGCAGAGCATCCTTTAGGTGCCACAACTTTTATATCAATATTGTTAACAACATTTTCGAGTTGCAAACTTATAGCGGAAAAACACAATGGAGCAACCGACACATGGTAGTAGCCGGTATCAGTAGCGATTACCTTAGCATCAATTGTACCATACAAAGACAAATTCTTAATGCTACCTCTTGCAACATTGA
Organism: Phascolarctobacterium succinatutens; assembly: GCA_963593735.1. Classification (GTDB taxonomy): domain Bacteria; phylum Bacillota; class Clostridia; order Christensenellales; family CAG-917; genus CAG-475. Next base: position 1,542 of record CAVBBF010000073.1, on the reverse strand, counting down.
ATAAAGAAATACTGATATTTTCATTTTCAACAGCCGATGTGGTAGCTATATTATAGAGTTTATAGCCTTTTCCATCGAGAATACCACTAAACGCCAATGTTCCGTTCAATTCAAAGTTATTTAAATCGATATCATTGCCTAATTCATAATTTCCCCAAGTATTTAAATTGTTCAAATCATCGGCACTGGATATTATTATCGGCGTTTCGTTCGAGAGGCAAGTATAATCTAAACTGTGTATATTAAAGCCGCCGCTCGATTGTTGTTCTCCGACATTGTCATTTGAATATTTTATACCGGTTATATTGTCGGAATGCGTGCCACCAGTGAAAGAAACAGGTATTCTAACTATGTTTTTATTAACCGCATACAACGTATCGTTTGCTGTTGAATAAGTATGTGTTACACTTGTTTTATCATAATACTTATTGTCATATTCGGCCTCAACCAAATAATAATCACCTTGTGAGACAATCTTTACTTCCGTAATAGAGTAACCGGTACCGTTTTCAAAAACTATTTCATAAAAATAGTTTCTATTTGCATAAACAAAACCATCGACCGCATTTCCGTCCTCCGAAATGATTGAAATGCTTTTTACTGTAACATTGCCGTTGACAAAGAAACCCGCAGTGTTATTTTCTGTCGGATAATATGAGTAATCTTCACCTCTACAATTAAAAACGATTTCATCAATTGCAATCTCGTTTTTTCCGTCTTGGAATTCGCTTGCAAGTATAGCATATTCCATTAATTGATTATCATAAATATTTGATGCATGATAATATTTTCCGTTTATACGAATCTGCTTAATAGACACTTCCGAAGAACTTGAAAATGCATTTTCAAAGAAAATGTTTGATTTTGACACAATAGGACTCGTGTTAACCACACGAAAGCTATCCAAACTAAACACCGGTGCAGTAAACTTTTTTTCGGAAAGAACAGAAGTGATTCTTCCATTGCCGTCGTTCAAATCGTACTCATATGTGATAACAATCGTATACTCAGTGTCGCTGTCAAGCTGTTCAAACAAAAGGTGTTCCCTCTCGCTTGTCGTTGCAATTTGCGTATCGCCTTTTTTCAAAACGATGCTTGTAATTTCACCTATATTATCTATGTCTACAAATGCGACATCTGCACTAATACTATCTTTTGTATTCTCAAAATTGCTTATCGCAACGCTCGGCGTTGCTTTCGCTTTCGTCTTTATGTCGGCGGTTTTTACGATTTGTTGCTCGCCTACACCGTCGTTAAGGTCGTAGTTGTATGTCACTCTAATCGTATAATCGTTGTTTGAAAGCAAATTCGTAAACGAACGCGTCGCAAAATCGGTCGCAACAATCGGCGTATCGTTTCCGTGCAAAAGTTCTATTTTGCCGATTGCGCCCACGTTGTCAGTATCAACGATAGTCAATCCGAACGTAATTCCCGTTTGGGTGGATTCGACGTTTTCAATCTCAACGCTTGGCGTTGCTTTCGCTTTTGTCTTTATGTCGGCGGTTTTTACGATTTGTTGCTCGCCTACGCCGTCGTTAACGT
>CAVBBF010000072.1:0-4455 GCA_963593735.1 Phascolarctobacterium succinatutens | reverse complement strand
GGTACAAGGTGTTGTCGGGCGGCTCGGAAGTCACGCGAGTGGACAAGTCACCGCTCTTGCTCACAACGTTGCAAGCGCAACCTTACACGTTCACGGTTCGAGCGCACGGCGTCGGCTTTTTGGACAGCCCGGACAGCAACGCGATTGACATTACGGTGTACGCGTTCGTTGACGGTTTGAAGAACGTCACAACAGACTTCGACTTCGAGAAAACGACAAGCGGAATGACATTCTCGTTCACGATTGTGGCGGCAGAGGGCTACCACTTGCCGGCAAGCATATCAATCAAGTGCAACGGCGAAGACGTGGACTTTTCGTACAACCCGTACACGGGCGAAGTCACGACCACCGCGCCACTCAAAACAGCATACAGCGGCGAAGTGACGGACGGCGGAAAACTCATTGCACCCGTTATCTCGATGGCAGACACGGACGAACTCGAAGTGTCCGACGTCGCGTTTGCGGAAACATACGAGTTTTACGACAGCGACAATCTCGTCGGCACAAAGCAAGTCCCGGCAGGCGGATATATCAGCATATCAGCAGAGGGCTTAGTTACGCCAACGTTGATGCAACCGCTTATATCGATTGAGGGGAGCGACACGCTCAAAGTTGTTGACGGATATCTCAAAGAGGGCGACGTGTTCTATTCCGAAACATATGACCTTTACGACGGCGAAGACGTGTTTCAAACAGGCATAGACGCAACGACAGAACAAGAAACGCTGTTCTCGTACAAACTCGATCCCGAAACGCAATGGCAAAACAACTCGGACGGCTCACTGCAAACAAAGCAATCTTCTGCATACGCAAACACTTATGCGTACATGCGCATAGGCATTCTTGCGCCGAAAGCGACGAAGGTCAAGGTCGAATACACGTTCTATCCGTACAGTTCATACGTCAGAATGTTCATCGGAAAACTCGACCAAGCCTTTACGAAATCGAACAGCACGCAGCCGTCGTCGTCGCAATACCAAGTGGCATCGAGCGGTAGCAGCACAACAACGAGTTCGTTCACGCTCGACGTGACAGCAGGCGCGCACTTTATCGACGTTTTGAAACAATACGCAACGACGTCAACATCATCGAGTTACTACAACCGTTATTGCAAGGTCAAGATAACGGAAGTAGTGGAAACAGCAGCATAGGAGAATACAAATGGCACAAATAGACCTTTTGTCGTTGCTTATCCCCTACGGGCAAAGGCAACTCAAAGTTAAAGCAAAAGCGACGGGCTACACGGACAGCGATATGTCAAATGTCGTGACATATTATAGCCGTCCGCACGTCCGCAGAAAAGACGGCACGACTCTGCAAATCACAAATTGCAGAGCGGCTGCCACAAATTATGAAATCTATCTCGACGGTGCAAAAGTCGGGGACGCGGCATACAGCGGCGCAGACGGCGGAACGCTCGACGTTGATGTCACAACGCTCGGCTTTACACAGAACGCAATCAACAAAGTTTATGTCAAAGGCACAGGTACAGGCATTGATAGCAATCAAAGCGAAACGTTCGGCTTTTGGTATGGCGACAATGTTATTCTCGGCGTTTCGGGCTTGTATCAGAGCGAGCCTGCTCTTACGAGAACAGATGCGGCAACAGAACTGACGTGGACAATAAGCAACAATATTGTTTCGTCCGACTTCGACGACAAGTTCCCGTACAACCAAATGCAAAGGGAAACAATCGACGACGACGTGTTCGTCTATGTCCCTGCAATGTACTGGCGAATCGGTTATGACAGTAGTCATTACATCACGGATATTGCTGTTGCACCTGCTGAAATGGAAGTCGGCGAAAATCAAATCCTTGCGCATTCCGACGCATTCTATTATGGTGCGTACGGCGCAAGAATCATCGATGGACAAATGCGTTCGGTTGGAAACGGCACGAGAGGCGGCAACTATACTCGCGCGCAGTTCAGAGCATACGCAAAGGCGCGTGGTGCGAAATACCGTCAACTCGACTTATATCACATGCGCATACTCGACTTCTTGTGGCTTATCGAATTTGCCACAAAGAACAGCGATGCAGTAATGCAGGGATTTACGAGTTATAACGGAACTTGTGGTTCAACAGACAGCCTTACAGTTCCGAGCGGACAACTTTCAAGCGGTGGCAGAATGAGATGGCGTTATATTGAGGACTTTATCGGCAACGGATTAGAGTTCTTTGACGGCTTGACGGGATATAAGGCTACGGACAACGAAAACAACTACACAGACGACGCTGCGACCGGCGAATTAACATTCTCTTCATGTAGCGGATACTTCAAGTCGCTAAAAATAGATCCGTCAAAGCCCTTTATTGCAATTCCGCAACAGAGCGGCGGTAGCAACTCCACATATTATTGTGATTATGCGTACTTTAGTGGCAACGCGGTCTATTGCCGTGGTCGAAGCATCGCGGGTTTAGATTGCGGTCTGTTCTATATCGGCAGCAACAACGCGAGCTACTATTACTCGAGCATCGGTTCTCGGCTTTTGCTTACCCTTTAATCCATATAGGGGTTGGTAAGGGGTGAAACCCCTTGCGGCAACGAAAAGTCTTTGTACAAACACTTGTCTAAACAAGAACGAAACAACAAAACACAGGGTGCGCGCATTCAGAGATTATGCGAACTTTAATGGCAACGCGGTCTATTACCGTGGTCGAAACAACACGAGTTTAGATTACGGTCTGTTCTATATCAACAGCAACAACGCGAGCAACTATAACTCGAACATCGGTTCTCGAATTTTAGGTCAAAAACGGCAAAGTTAGACTGCGCGCATCCTTACCACTCGGTAAAAAACTATCTCGCAAAAGGCACGGTTTAGTAGGTTTATTCTCGAAAGACCGTGAGGGACTTAAAAGCATACAAATACAGGCACATAACAATGAAAAGAACAGGTTATCTTTACAACAGATTATGTGAGCGGACGACGCTCGAAAAGGCTTTTGCAGAGGCGTCACGCGGAAAGAAAAACAAACTTTATGTCCGACCTTATCTTGAAAGACAAGACTACTATATTGACAAGTTGCAACAATGGCTTAAAGACGGAACGCTCAAACTGACCGAGAACAAGCATAAGACGATATATGAACGGTCTGCCCGGAAGTCGCGCGATATAGTCGTGCCGAAGTTCTTTCCCGACCAAGTCGTGCATTGGGCATACTGCATTGTGATGAAGCCCGTGTTTATGCGCGGAATGTATGAATGGAACTGCGGCTCAATCAAGGGACGTGGCGTGCATTACGGCATCAAGCGCGCACAGAAGATACAACGCAACCCGAAAGCGCGATATACGCTTAAAACCGATTTCAAGAAGTATTTTCAGAGCGTCAGCGCGGACAAACTCGTGGAACTTCTCGCTTTGAAGATAAAGGACAAGCGAATGCTCGACTTATCCGTAAAAATTTTACGGAACGAGCGCAACGGTTTGCCGATAGGGTTTTATACGTCGCAATGGTTCTCGAACTTCTATTTAGAGCGGATAGACCACTTTATAAAAGAGAAACTGCATATCCCGTATTACATTCGATACGTCGATGACCTTGTAATGTGGGACAGTAACAAAAGAAGATTACACGCCGCAAAGCGTAAACTCGACGACGTTCTTCGAGATGAGCAATACAAGTTGACGATTAAGAAGAACTGGCAACTATGGCGCACAGGAACGCGCCCGTTGAGTTTTCTCGGATTTACGATTTACGGCGAGCGTAAACGCCTACGCAAGCGTGCGTGGCTCGAACTCAACCGAACCGTCCGACTTGTGCGCAAGCGCGGATATTGCACGATACACGGCGCACGCAGCATACTGTCCCGACTCGGATGGCTTATGCGGTGCAGCGGTGGCGTGGCGTATTACAGCAAGCATATCAAACCAATTATATCCAAAGGCGAGGCGTGCAAAATCGTTTCGCTTTACGACAAGAAAACAGCAGGAGCAAAGGCACTATGATTATCAAAGACGGCACAAACGCAAGCATCGAAAAACACAAGCAAAAACTCGGATTGACGGGCGACGTGTACCTTGTCAACGATCACTTTATGGAATCGCTCGCAAGTCACCGCAGACTGTTCCCTGAAAGCACCGCCACGACCATCGAGGACGCAATGGCGGAACGTATCGCATACGAGCAGGAACAAGAGCGCATCCGCCTTGAACAAGCGGCACAAGCCGAACAAGAGCGCATAACCGCTCGCGCCGCCGAAGAGAGTGAATCCGATGAAGAAGCGCAAGAAGAATGACGGCTATTGCGTCATTGTCGAATCTGCCAATCCGCACAAACTCGCCACGGCATCTATGCCAAAAGACGAGTTCGATGCGCTATGCAGAAAAGAAATTGAACGAGCAAATTGCGATTCTGTAAATTCAATTTCGCAAAAAAATTGACATAGCCGTCATTTTGCGATATGCTATAAGCAACAAGAGCCTTGCATAGCAAGGATTAAAAAAGAAAGG
>CAVBBF010000071.1:0-4961 GCA_963593735.1 Phascolarctobacterium succinatutens | reverse complement strand
GCTATAAGTGATCATACAAACAACATAGATAAGTTAAAAACGGATTATGCAAACTATGAAACGAAACTGTACGCTCAACTTAACAATGACGAAAAGAATTTGCAAGCGAAACGTACGGAAAAAGAAGCGCGCATAGATGATTATAAAAAGTCGTTAACGCGAAATGAAGAGATTAGAGATGTCGTTTCAATAATCGTTATGGTAATTTTGGGTTTGCTAACTGGCGGAATTGGTGGATATCGTTTAGAAATGTACGTATTTGGTGCTCTTAATGAAGCTCCTGAGTATGTATTTCTTGTGATTGTCGGCATCGTTTTTGCAGTCGTAGCTTTCCTTTTGTTGTTTTTTATCAACACTTATATAGTTCATCCTATTGCAAATATATTTGCAAAAAAAGAGGAAAAGAGAATAGAATGTTACAAAAACAGTAATAAACGGTATTTGCGGTTATGTATAGAAGAAAGAAAAATCGCGGACGTTATTTCGCAGAAGCATAAACAAATAAAAAAATTATTGGATGACAAATGGCGTTCGACAGAGCAGCAAATTGCAGTTGAAAATAATTTTATCAGTAATACAATCGGAAAATTCAATTCAACAAAGCAGAATATCGCAAATGCGTTTATGAACTTTATAATCGAAATCGATTGGGGGATGACAGATAATATTATTTATATGCTTGCCTCGGGAAGAGCCAATACAATGCAGGAAGCGTTGAACAATGCCGACTTGAAAATTAGGCACGAGCAAACTATGCAAGTGTTGAATACAATTGATATTACTATGAAGCAAGGATTTAGTTATATCGGCAAACAAATGGACTCTATGATAACTCTCATAAACGGTATAGATAGGAAACTTGGCGGAATACAAAACTCATTGGATAAAATTAATAAAGATATGAATACCGGTGTCAATAGAATTGAAAACAGTATTCAATTTGCCACCACCTATATCGGATATACAATAAACAAGTGCAGTAGCGACATAGTAAAATATATCGGCACCAATTTTACTTAAGTATTCGGAAAAAAATTATCAAAGAAAAACCGCGTCGAGAAATTTCGGCGCGTTTTATAATGACAAGAAACTATTTCACTCGATTCCAAATGAGTTTTTGAGCATAAAGCGGATTAAGGATTCGACGGAAGGGATTTCGCGAGGAGGCGTTTGCACGAATCCGTACATCGCAAGAGGGGTGTCGCAAACGTATGAAACAGACGGCGTTTCGCCCAAGCAACTCTTTGCGGTTTGGGTGAGTATATCGCCGAAAAGGGCGGTTGTGACAACAACGTCGATGGATGTCGGATTTGAAAGTATCAAATCTATGGTTGCCGCAACGTCTTGCATGTCCACCGACACGAAAGGATAATCCTCGTTGACGTCGGCAACGATTTTGCGCCACAGTTTGGAAGAGGTGAGTTTGTCCGCTTTGTCGGCAAGCGTGAGCGTGCGGCGAGAGTCGTTTGCAAGTTCGTACGCAATGCGTGCGGTGCGCTCGATTTCAAGTTCGCTGTACCTTTCCACGTCGTACGCTTCGCGACCGAAAACGGCGTTGTTTGCAAAGCCTTTTTCACCCTCGTATATTCCGCCGTTTTTGTCTTGTACTATGCAAAAACCGTGATTTACGTCGTCGTTTCGACGTGAAAAAGCCGTGATTTGCGCATATAAACCGAGTTGCTTGCGTATGGAATCGACGGCGAGTTCTTCTTGCTTGTCACTTGCGAAAAACAAGACTGCATTTGCCGATTTCGCCTTTTCGAGGATGTTTTCGTCTGACAAATTTATCGTTTGAAAATTGAATTTGACATACTCGTTTTCGTATGCGGAAACTGCCTTTTTCGCCTTTTCGAAAAAGTCGGCTGCAAGGGGAGAGTGGGTGTTTATCATTAGAATGTCGTTCATATGCGCGCGTTTATTACTATCATAATAATAAGGATATATTAAACCAAATAAAAAGACGGGTCAAACGGAATTTTGAAAGCGATTATGCGTATAATCGTTTGAAAATGTATAAATATACCGAATAATTATAAATTTATGCAATAAATGCAAAATTTTATAAAATATTTTTGAAAATTTATGCAAAAACAGTTGCAAAAATAAATTCGCCGCGTTATTATGTGACAGTAAATAAAAAAACAAAAGTTTATCGGAGTTGAAACTATGAAAAAAATCGCAAAATTTGTTGTTTCGTTTATGCTTGTCGCAGTGGTTGTCGGCGCGAGTTTCGCACTCGTTGCGTGCAATAGCGACAAAGATACAAAACTTTCCGCAGTTGCGGCAACCGACCTTCTTCAAGAAGACTTCGGCATCGCCGTCAAAAAGGGCAACACCGCTCTCTTGAATGCGGTGAACGCCGTCATCGACGAGTGGCTCGAAAACGGCAAAATGACTCAATATTTGGACTATTATTCCGCGCTTGCAGACGAGGAAAGCAGCGGCAAAACGGCAGTCGCCCCCGAAGGATTGCAAACGAGTTGGGATTTCGGTTCGGCAACCGAAGTCGTGACTATGTACACCGAATCGGGATTTGCGCCGTATGAATTTATCAAAGGCGACAGTGTTGTGGGGCTTGACGTTGCGATTATGTCGCAAGTTGCGCTCAATCTCGGCAAAAAACTCGAAGTGAAAGACGTGGCGTTTGACGTTGTTGCGACAAACGTTGCAAATTCGACGGGAGACGCTGTGGGCGCGGCGGGAATCACAATCAACGACGAGCGTAAGCAAGTTGTGGATTTCAGCAACGTGTATTCGAGTTCCACTCTCGTCATCGTGTCCGCAAACGGTCAGTATACGAGCGTCAAGGACCTTGCCGGCAAAAACGTAGGCGTGCAAGAAGGCACGAGCGGCGACCTCATCATCAGTGCGGCAAAGGGTGCGGGATATACCTATGAAAACGAGGACGGCGAAGAAGTCACCGTCACGGCGCAAGGAGCAACCGTCAATCAATACAAGCAATATGCGCTTGCATTGCAAGACCTCAAAAACGGACGTATCGACGCAATTCTCATGGACAAACTCCCTGCGGAATTGATGCTCAAAATCAATGCCTAAAAGGGTGATACGATGATTCTTTCCGCAACGATTTCCGAACGTTTGTATCGCGCGCTCGTATACGACGACAGGTACAAACTGTATTTTCAAGGACTTGGAAACACATTGCTCATCGCGTTTCTTGCCACGCTCATAGGCGTGGCAATAGGCGTTGTTTTGGCAATGATAAACTACGTTAGCAAAAAGACGGGCAAACTCAAAGTGCTTTCGGCAATATCCAAAACATACATAATGATCATTCGCGGCACGCCGGTTGTGCTGCAACTGTTCATTATGTACTTTGTGGTGCTTGCGTCCTCCGACAACGGCATTCTCATAGGCGCATTGACGTTCGGTCTCAACTCCGCCGCATACGTTGCAGAGATTGTCAGGGCAGGATTTGAAAGCGTAGACTACGGACAAATGGAAGCGGGCAGGTCGCTCGGTATGTCCACGTCGCAAACGCTGGTAAAAGTCGTAACGCCGCAGGCGGTGCGCAACGTGCTGCCCCCTCTTTTCAACGAGTTTATAACCCTTGTCAAAGAAACGGCGATCGTCGGCTACGTCGGCATACTCGATCTCGGCAAAGTGCCGGGATTGATTCAGTCAAGGACGTTCGATTATCTTTTCCCGCTCTTGATTGCGGCGTGTATGTATCTTGTTATCGTTATGGGTCTCACCGGGATACTCAAACTTGTGGAGAGGCAGATGGAAAAGACCGACCGCAACTACACTCGCATAAAAGTGCGCGGCAAGAAAAAAGAATTTATCGAGGAGGCGTAAAGAATGTTGAGCGCAATAAATCTCACAAAAAAATTCGGCGATTTGCTCGTGCTTGACGACATCACCGAAACGATAAACGAGGGCGAAAGAGTTGTCATCGTAGGTCCGAGCGGCGGCGGCAAATCCACGTTTTTGCGTTGCCTAAACTGCCTCGAAGACCCAACCGCAGGCAAGATTATGTTCGACGGCGTTGACCTTGCCGACCTCAAAGTGGACATCAACGAACAGCGCGAAAAAATGGGTATGGTTTTTCAGCAATTCAACCTGTTTCCGAATATGACAGTCAAGGAAAACATCACGCTTGCGCCCGTTCAAATCGGCATAAAAAACATGCTCAAAACAAAGCGCAAAAACGCATTTGTTCCCGTGTACAACAAATGGTATTCTCATTTCGGAGAGGCATACAACAAAAAGGTTGACAAAAAGGTTGAAATGCTCAAATCCGAACTTGAAACGTTAAAATCGCAACTTGAACCTATCGTTTCTGCGTGGGAAAGCACAAAATCGACAAAAGAGATAAGCGGAAAAACCTATGCCGTTTACGACCCGAAACTTACAAAACAAAAACTTGATTTGACGGAAAAAATCGAGCAGACCGAGCGCAAAATATCTCACGCAACTCACGCCGAGAAAAAGAGCGTTCAGCCTCTTGCATACACATCGAAAAAGCAACTCGAAGAGAATGCAAACAAGCGCGCGGACGAACTTTTGAAACGTATAGGTCTCGAAAGCAAAGCGGATGTCTATCCGTCCACTTTGAGCGGCGGACAAAAACAGCGTGTGGCAATCGCGCGTGCGCTTGCGATGAATCCGAAAGTTATGCTTTTCGACGAGCCTACGTCGGCACTCGACCCCGAAATGGTGGGTGAAGTTCTCGACCTCATAAAGCAGGTTGCAAACGAGGGGATGACAATGGTTATCGTCACGCACGAAATGGCGTTTGCAAGAGAGGTCGGCACGAGAGTTTTGTTTATGGCGCAAGGCAAAATTTTGGAGCAAGCGCCGCCCGAAGAATTCTTCACGAATCCGAAATGCGACAGACTTAAAGAGTTTCTCAAAAAAGTGCTCTGAAAAAATCCTCGCTATCTGACGTGAACCCAAAAGTTTGGACAGAAAATTGAGTTAATTCGTTTGGAATTGAG
>CAVBBF010000070.1:0-4988 GCA_963593735.1 Phascolarctobacterium succinatutens | reverse complement strand
TATTTTACGATTTGCGCTTGTTCTTCGTTGATTTCAAGTTTTTTGTTCACGACTTTATATCCGTATGCAACACCGCCACCGCCGAATTGTCCTTTGAGCCTGCTTTCTCTAAGTCCGCGCTTTATCTTTTGGGATAATTCCGCAGAGTAGGACTGTTCTTATGGACACTATGAGAAGAGAGATAGTTAAGGCTTAAAAGGGCTTATTTTTGCAGTTTATAGCGCAAAACGGACGCAATGTCTACTTTGTAGACGATTTCAATCGTGCGTTCTTTGCCTGTAACTTTCGGCAATCCGCCTACGATAACGCGATCAATAAGTTCATAACACATTTCGCGAGTAAGTTCGGGCACGTCAAGATATTTCTTAATGGCTCTGATAAAGTCATCGGCACTTTGTTTTGTGGTTTCCGTTTCTATTATTTGCTGTTCGAGTGTCTCAATCTCGGATAGAAGGGTTTTCTTTTCGGCAGAGTATTTATCTATAAATCCGAAACAAACGTCTTCTTCCATTTTTCCTTTTACCTTGTCCTCATATATGCTTTGAATAAGTTTATCCAATTCTTCAATGCGTTTTTGTTTTGATTTCAAGTCTTTCTTGGTTTTCTTTATAGACGCGTCTGCAAGTTTGGCGTTGTGTTTAATAAAGTCATTTCTGATTTCTTCTTCGTCAAGCACGATTCTTTGCGCCATCGTGCGTATATCGTCAAGTATAACCGCCTCTAAATCTTTTGTCATAATATGATGAGAAAAACAGAGGGCTTTCCCGTAACGCTTATGATCGCCGCAATCAAACGAATAGGAGCGTTTTCCTTTATGTACGGTCGTATTTTGTTTCATTTTGCAACCGCAGTCGGCACAAATGAGAAATCCGGACAACGGATGGGTGTAGCCTGTTCTGAACGTTGTCCTGCCTTGCGCTACAGAATTTCGTCTTGCCTGTACCTTATCCCAGAGTTCTTGCGATATAATGGGTTCGTGAGTATTGTAGGTTATAATCCATTCGCTTTTGTCTTTTTTAGTGCGCTTATGGTTTTTGTAAGAAACAGAAGAGGACATCAGTTGCGGCATATGTCCGATATAGACCATATTTCGTAGCATAATATTTATTGAAGAAGGACACCAGATCCAATGTTCGTTTGCTCTTAATTCATGACCGAACTTTTCAAAGGCATATTTTCGCGGACAAGCAATACCTTCTTCGTTAAAAATCTCGGATATTTTCTTTGCGCTCAAACCCGATGCGTATAGTTCGAATATGCGCACAACATTATGTGCGACTTCTTCGTCGATAATGGGGGTATGTTTTTTGTCATTACTTTTTACGTAGCCGTAACAAACCTTTGATACGTTATATATACCGGCAAGCGCATTTGCTTTCTTAACGGCACGAATCTTTTTGCTCGTATTTGCGGCATGCCACTCATTGAACACATTCATAATCGGCATCATTTCCATTGCGCCGCTGTCACGGTTTTCCGTATCGACGTTATCCTGAATAGCAATAAAGCGTATGCCGAATGCAGGGAAAACATAGTCGATGTATTGACCGACTTCAATGTAGTTTCTTCCGAAACGGGACAGGTCTTTTACAATAATTGTGTTTATGACTCCGGTTTTAGTGTCGTCTAACAATCGTTGCACCTGCGGTCTGTCAAAGGTTGTACCAGAAACGCCGTCGTCAATATACTCGTCGTGGATTTCAAATCCGCGTTCTTCGGCGTATTTACGTAAGATGCCGCGCTGATTCTCGATAGACAGAGATTCCCCGTGTCGTTCATCGTCTTTACTAAGTCGCATATATAGCCCTGCGATATAATTTTTCTTGTTCATATTTTTTACCTCGCTGTTTTGATTACTTGCTTTGTGGTAAGTTCTTTCATAGATGCTTCAAAATCTCGATTGCCGTTGAAATATCTTGTAACGCGATATGTTTTACCGCCGATATTTTTCTTTTTCTCGATAGACGGAGAAAAGATATAACAGTTCTCGAAATTCTCGGAACTTGCTAAAAACACTTTTTTTACATTTGTTTCCATAATTTCTGACTCCTTTTTTAGATTTTTTTGTCTTGGAATTGTCTTTCGACGGAAACGAAAAAAACGATAACGTATCAGGATTTTTCCTACATTTTGTCTTAATTCTTTTCCGTCAAGGGTTGCGACGAAGCAATGCACTTTACCCTTGACGAAAAAGACGTTCTCGTTTACGCTTTCCGACTCGAAAGACATAAAATTTTCAGTTATACTTTGGCATTTGGGCTATAACTTCTTTACTCACTTCACCGATAATTTCGCCGTCATCGATACAGGTAAAACCGTCTAACAATAGCCTTTTGCGATCGTCGATACCGAACGGACAAGCAATATCTTCTTCCAAAATATCCGATTGAAAATACGTAGGCAGTTTACCGCCATAGACTAAATGCTCGCCCGATTTTTCCATATACTTTGTTATGTAATTAACTGCGCTCGATACGTCGTCGGGACGGCAAATAGGTTTAAAATCGTTTCTGCCGAAATGTTTCAGAAAATGAGTGTTTTGCAATGTCGTTTGCATACGGTGGTTTCGGGTATCGTAGTCTTTTATTTCTTCAAGATTGCCTATCATACTGCCGTCGGGTATATGAAATATCCCGTGAAAATGAAGTCTATCGGTATCGCTACCGCGTTCCCAAACGCCTACATACTTCCAACCTTTCCTTGCAACAAGGTGTTTTAGGGTGTTTGTTATCTTTTTACGGAACGTTTCTTCAGTATGCAGTTCGTCCGAATAGGTAAAAGTTACGAAATAGTCCCAACGTTGCAGTCCGAGTTTTCGCATAAGCCGTACTTTTCGCTTAATGGCGTTCGTTTTTATTCGTTCAAGATTTTTGTCAACGAATGTCTTTAATTCCGCTTTGTCTGCGAAATCGCCTTGCAAAGCCTCTTTAATATGATTTTTACGCTCTTTCCTTGGGAGTGAAAGACTTTCTTTGTAAGCCGTTTCAAAACGCTCTTTCGGGGTTTCGGGCGGAGATTCGGCCGTCGGTGGTTGTTGTTCCGTTGGTTTAACAGCACGTCGTTTACAGCCTTTCCCGCTCGGAAAAGCTCCTTTCGGAATGGCAACAAAATGACTGCCGTCATGATAAATTTTTGCTTTTTGTAAATTCATTGTTTCTGCTCCTTTTCGTTTTTTGTTGAGTGTAAACTTCAAACTCGCAAGATTTTTGCGACTTTAAAAATGTTTTTGAAAGAAACGTAAAAATTTTTATACCGGTAAACCGTTTCTCTCAAAATACAATCGGTATTCTAAAACTCAAACCGGACAGTTTTTTACCGGTTTGAAAAAATTTCTTGCCGTTTTTTTACTCGATTACAGCCTACAACACTTGCTGTAAAAAGCGTGAATGGCTCAAAATGTAGTTTCAATGGAAAATTTCCATTTTCAATGGTTTTTGTAAGGACGGAAAATGACTGAGGAATGGCTGCGAAATGGATTTTAGGCAACAAAAAAAGACGGCGCAAGAAAACGCCGCCCGAAACAAAACGGAGCGAAAAAACACTCGGAATATATAAAAGGAATAAAACTCAAAATATGCCGACGAGCGAAGAATTATGGGCGATTCGCCAAGCGGTTTAGCGGCGAACGCCCCATTTCGCTCGGCTTTGAGTTTGTCTTTTTATCCGAGTTTAAGTGAGTTGTTTGGCGGGTGCTTGACCGCACCGCGAAGCGGTGCGCTTGTATAAGTCAAGCACCCGCCAAAGAGCCATTTGAAAATTTTATTACAGTCTGTTGAATATCAATGTGACTTATAGTCCGTTGTGAAAAAAGTCACTAAATGTTATAATTTATTCATCGTAAAGGAGTCGATATATGGACATTAAACTTTTAGTCGGGAAAAGAGTTAAGGAATTAAGAAATAAATTGGGGATTAGTCAAGAAGAACTTGCCGACTTGGCAGGCTTGGATAGAACCTATATCACAAGCGTTGAATGCGGTAAAAGAAATATTTCAATTGTAAATATTGAAAAACTTGCAAATGCATTAAATGTTACATTAAGCGAATTTTTCAAATTTCAGTAATCTATTTGTTATTTATCCTATAGATTAAAATTGTAGAGGAGAATATTGTATGAAACTATGGATACTCACAGAAGAACGTCCCAAAAATTCGGTTATTCAAACCATTCTTGAAGACTATTGCAATAATTATCACGCAACATTGACCGGAGATGATCTCGCAATAAAACCTAAAGCTACCTCTGATGGCAGATTTGCATTTGAATATCTTGTTGAAAATGTTCGAATAAGCGGCATTGTTGAAATCAATATTAAAATTGTCAGTGGATACTCAAGTTTTATGGATTATATGCTCGTGAGACAAAATGACGTTCCAAGTAATCATTCATTAAATAATATTTTATTCCTTTTAGAAGAAACAAAAACAAGTGATGCTGAATCACGTAATACTGGTATTGGACAAAGAGCGACTAAATTTGCTTACGCTAATTACTATTGTGCAAACGTGCCCAAATATATGTTGTATAATGAAGAAACCACATCAGATAAAAATCGTAACCCATCTGATACGAATATCTTTGGGACAAATATGCTGTTAACACAGGGTATAAAATTTATTGGCAAATCCATGTCTAAATTTAAGGCGTTTGCAAGCGTAGATGAACTTATTGAGTTTAAGTCAAATATGCGTTTGCCGAATAGGACTAATATTCCCATACAAATTAGCAAAGTCAATCCAACCACTATAAGCATATCTGGTCGTTTAATTAAAAATAATTATATTGGACACGATCCCAATATCGGTACATTGACTTGCATTGCGAGTACATTGAGGAAATTAGGCTGGCGAGGTGATATTGTTATTACAAACCACGGATTATCCCAAAGTTGCGTAACAAGAAGCAAAGGCAATAAATTTATTAGAATTTGTAAGTTACTTAATATAAGATTGGAAGGTGTGAACCTGCCGATGGATATTGAACTTCCA
>CAVBBF010000069.1:0-5125 GCA_963593735.1 Phascolarctobacterium succinatutens | reverse complement strand
CGTGACGAAAGTTCGGCGCTCATAGGCTCGCCGCCTTGCGGCTCGTGTTCCGTCTTCGAAAGAGCAGAGTAGTGGTATAAGAACGCTTCGAATAAGTAAACGTTTGTCCGCTCGCGTGCAATGCACGCCCTCACCAAGCAAGCACTCGCACGGAATTGTGGTTTGAGTTTTACCCCGTCTTATTTTGAGAGTAAAGAGGGCTTGTGCGGTTAGTGATTGCGAGAACAAGTGCGGTTTTAGGCAATCGCCCCAAAAGTTTTCGCTTCTATTTATGGGATTCCCACGCTTCGCTCTGAATGACGACGTGGGCGATTGACTTTGCCGCAACACCGTTTGAGCAATGCTTCGCGGACGGTGGTTTTTGTTCCGTCTACGAATTTGCACATTCCGTGTAGAAGTAGGCTTCGAATAAGTGTTCGTTTCGGGTGAGGGTGTCCCGCCAATAATTATTAATTATTCATTATTAACTATTAATTCAAAAGCGACGCAGGCGCGTCGCTTTTCTGCTATTTCAAGTTTTCGGGATTCAAGCCGAAAAGTTCGGGAAGGACGAAACGTCCGTCTTTGCGTATCAATACGTCGTCAAACCAGATTTCGCCGCCACCGAATTCGGGCGTTTGGCAAAGCACCAAATCCCAGTGCACTGCGCTCTTGTTGCCGTTGGGCGCGTCGTCGTAACTGCACCCCGGGGTGAAGTGAATCGAACCGCTTATCTTTTCGTCAAAGAGTATGTCGCCGATTGCTTTCGTGACGTAAGGATTGACCCCGATTGCAAATTCGCCGACGTATCTCGCGCCTTCGTCCGTGTCGAAAATGGCGTTTGCTTTCTCGCTGTTGTTGGCGGTCGCTTTGACAATCTTGCCGTCCTTAAATTCAAGGCGCACGTTCTCGAAACGGAATCCGTTTTCAATCGACGGGGTGTTGTAACTTATCACGCCGTTGACGCTGTCCTTGACGGGTGCGGTGTAAACTTCGCCGTCTGGAATGTTGCAAGCGCCGTCGCATTTGATTGCGGGTATGCCTTTTATAGAGAACGTCAAATCGGTGTCTTTTGCCACAATCCGCACTTTATCGGTACGATTCATCAAATCAACCAGCGGATTCATAGCCTGGCTCATCTTTTGATAGTCAAGGCAGCATACGTCGAAGAAGTAGTCCTCAAACGCTTCCGTACTCATCGAAGCGAGTTGACTCATGCTCGGCGTGGGGTATCTCAAAATGACCCAACGCGTATGCGCGACGCGTCTGTCGCTGTGCACCGGTATGCCGTAACGTTTGTCGTATTCTTGCATTATTTCTTCGGGTACGTCGCTCAGTTCGTAACTGTTGTCGCCGCCGCGTATGCCGATGTAGCAATCCATCTTGTCCATAAAATCGGCGTCGCGCTTCGCCCACATATCCAGCATTTGAGCCGTCGCGCCTTTGAGAATTTCCTTTTCGAGTCGCTTGTCGATTATGTTGAGGAAGGGGATTCCACCCACTTTGTACACTTCGCGAATGATACACGCGGGCAGTTGCTCGCCGCAGCCGATTGCGTCAATCCAAACCTTGTCGCCTTTGCCGACGTGTATTGAATAGTTGACGAGGTTGTGTGCCAAAACTTCTTGCCTTTTGTCGATAATCATAATTCACCTGAAAATATTTGATGGAAATATTATAGCACACAATTTTGCAATGTGAAACAAAAGTCGCCTTGCGAGCGACTTTCGGATGATTATTTGATTCTTTTATATTTGCCGCCGTCCGGCAATTTCAATCCGTCCGGACATATCTCCAACTCTATTGCCGGCGCATTTGCTCGGTTGAGTTTTATAGATCTCAAATCATCCGAATAGGTTATCGTTCCGCCGAAAAGTTTTTTGTTGCCTTCCAATTGTACAAACGAATATGTGTCTTTGTAAAGTTTAAGATTTATCCCGTTTGCACATTGATATTCCGCAGAAGAAACGATGTCTTGGTGTGGTGCAGGTTGCGGTTGAGGTTGTTTGCCGTACGTCGGCTTGGATTGTGTGGAAGCGTCGATTGTCATATCGTATTTTTCAAAAATATTTCTTTTTTGGAATTCAAATTCTCGTTGAGACAGGATTCCGCAGTCGAGCAAAGATTTCAACTCTTTCAAATCAGACGAACACAAATCGAATCCGCTCGTATGTCTTTGTCCTATGGATATTCTTTCTTTCGGAGAGATGATTATATACACCATCAACAATATGTCGGATACCGGCACGAAAACATAAAACGACAAACTCATAAACACAACAATGCAAGTGTAAACGGGTGTCCCATATGTTTCCCAGTTAAAACAAGTGATATATGAATCCAGACATAATGTTATAAAATAAGAAATACAGTTGAATATCAATGCGCCGATATTAAACAGCCGATGTTCGAACATTGCGACAACCGTGAATACGATAGACGGAATAAGTAAACACGCACCCGCTATTGTATACGGGTGTTCGAGAATACATCCGATTATCAAAGATACCAAAAAAGCAACTGTCAAAAGCGGCAGTGAAACGATATTGAGAACGAGCGATTTGTTTCGCATATGTTTTAGCACCTCCAAAGCGGCAAATAAAAATACAAGAAACTTGTACTTTCACACACATTGTACATAATACTTGTACTATTGTCAATATGAAAAACGAAATCGGCGAAAACATAAAAGCACTTCGCAAGTTGAACGGTAAAACGCAAGGGGAACTTGCCGAAGTTTTGGGCGGCAAGAAAAGTTTGGTGTCCAACTACGAAAACGGGTACAGTATGCCCGATATTTATACGCTCATCAAAATCGCCGACTATTTCGACGTTTCGCTCGACGAACTCGTCGGAAGAAAATGATACGCCCGTTGGGCGTTTTTTTATATAACCGCATATGCGCGACAAAAAGAAACTGCCCGAAAGTTGATTTTTGCACGCGGTGTGCTATAATATTGCCAGAATAAATTTTTAGAGAGGCTTTTTATGGATCTTACCTATAAAAGACAAAACGTTTACGCTTTGGCGGACGAGAACGAACTCAAAGCCATAAGCGAATATGCAGAGGGATACAAAAAATTCCTCGACAACGGCAAAACCGAAAGAGAAGCGGTGAAAGAAACCGTCGAAATCATCGAAAAGAGAGGCTACCAAGCCTATACTCTCGGCGACAAAATCAACGCAGGCGACAAGTTGTATTACAACAATCGCGGCAAGAGTTTGTTCATCGTGCGCGCAGGCAAAGCGGACGTGGCAAAGAACGGCATCCGTATTCTCGTTGCTCACGTCGACAGCCCCAGACTCGATCTCAAACAAGTTCCGCTCTACGAAAAAGCGGATATGGCGTATTTCAAAACGCACTACTACGGCGGCATCAAAAAGTATCACTGGCTCACTATTCCGCTTGCGCTTCACGGCGTAATCGTGCTCAAAGACGGCACGAGCGTTGACGTGAAAGTGGGCGACGAGCAGGGCGATCCAGTGTTCTACATCACCGACCTTCTTCCGCACCTTTCGCAAGAGCAAGTCACGAAGACCATCGGCGAAGGATTCCTTGCCGAAAACCTCAACCTTTTGGTTGGCGGAATCCCCGTCAAGGACGAGGAAAAGGACGCGGTGAAGAAAGGCGTGCTTGCCATACTCAATCAAAAATACGGCGTATGCGAGGAAGATTTCCTTTCCGCGGAACTCGAAGCAGTGCCTGCGTCGAACGCAAGAGACGTCGGATTTGACAGAGCGTTCGTGGCAAGTTACGGTCACGACGACAGAGTGTGCGCATATCCCGAAATCACCGCAACGCTCGACACCGACACCGACCAAACCGTTATGTGCATTCTCGCGGACAAAGAGGAAATCGGAAGCGAAGGCAACACCGGTATGCAATGCGTTGTCATCAGCGACTTGATTGACGAAATCGCAAAGAGTTGCGGAACAAATCCGTCCGTCGTGCGCGAACGTTCAAAGTGCATCTCGGCAGACGTCACCGCCGCATACGACCCATCGTTCGCATCTGCGTTTGAAGATATGAACGTCGGCTACGTCAACAAGGGCGTTACGATGAACAAGTTTACGGGCGCACGCGGCAAGAGCGGCTCCAACGACGCTTCGGCAGAATACATCGCGTATCTGAGAGGCGTGTTTGCAAAAGAGAACGTCGTATGGCAAACGGGCGAACTCGGAAGAGTGGACCTCGGCGGCGGCGGAACGGTTGCGAAGTACATTTCAAAGATGAACATCGACACCGTAGATATGGGCGTACCCGTACTTTCCATGCACGCGCCGAACGAACTTATTTCGAAGGCAGACCTTTACACTGCGCATAAAGCGTTCAGTGCATTTGTAAAATAAGCAAATTGCGCCGAGTGCAAAACACGAAAAAAAACGATGCGACCGCGTCGTTTTTTTTGAATTAATAATTAATAATTAATAATTAATAATTGCGGGTGGGCTTTGCCCACACCCGAAACGAAAACTTATTCGAAGGTTCCTCGTACACGGTATGTGTTAATTCGCAGACGAGATGAAAACCGCCGTCCGCTCTCCTTGCAGAGCGGACTTTCTAACGAACACTCATTCGAAGCGCACTTATTAACGGAATGTGTCAATTCGAAGACGGAATTGGAGCCGCAAGGCGGCGACCCATTGCTCAAACGGCGTTGCGGCAAAGTCAATCGCCCAGATGTCATTCAGAGCGTAGCGTGGGAATCCCCTAAATAGAAACGAAAACTTTTGGGGGCGATTGCCAAAAACCGCACTTGTTCTCGCAATCACTAACCGCGCAGAGAATTTGTGCTATCAGTACAAACACGGATAAAACCGCACGCCGCAATTTCACCAAATTATCTGCTTGGTGTGTGCGCACTTCGTGCGCAAGCGGTTAAACGGACACTTATTCGAAGCGTTCTTATAAACGGAATGTGTCAATTCGAAGACGGAATTGGAGCCGCAACGGCGGCGAGCCTATGAGCGCCGAACTTTCGTCACGCACAAGCCCATTTGCTTCAACCGCAACAAGTTGCAGTTGTTCGCCTTTGTGCTTTGCGTTCCTCGTCCCACACGCCAAAAACTGCGCTTTCATCATATAACTCGAACACAAGTTCGCTTGTTTTTGACGTGCGGGAACCCTTGTGCGTGTAGTACAAGC
>CAVBBF010000068.1:0-5186 GCA_963593735.1 Phascolarctobacterium succinatutens | reverse complement strand
TTACATCTTTATAGCACAGTAAGAAAAAAGTAAAGAAAAATAGAATGGAAAGTAAAGATTTTATATTTTATTGACTTTTGTTAGGCGTTTTGTAGCACAAGTCAGCGGAAATGGCAATCGACGCGAAAAATAGCACTTAATATCTTTATATGTCCTTATTTGGCCGGACACAAATGGGTTTGGCTTTTTATTTTTACGATACTATTTTTCTCTCAATCGGTTGCGGTTGCCATTCCCCATTGCAACTCTATTTGCACTTTGAATGTTTCGACTTATGCTCCTTTACCCCTTGCCAAAAGGCAATCTCAAATAAAAAGGAGTTAGAAAAATGATTGAACTCAACAAAATTGCATTCTTCGATGAAGATGGTTTCGATTTCAATGACGGTGAAAGCCTTATCAGATTTGATACCGTTGCTTATTACCCTGACAGAAACAAAATCATCTATGCAATTACCAACAACGGAAGAATTTCCGTTATCACTTACGACGTGTTTGAAGATGACAAAGGTCATTATATCGAATACGGGAACACGCTTATCAAGATTTACATATCGGAGGACTGACAATGGGAAATATAAGTATTGTTATCGGATCTTGGGGTTCGTACAACGAGTGCAATGAGAGAGCATTAGGCTCTAATTGGCTTGATTTATCTGACTATAACGATTGGGAAGAAATCGTTGAAGAACTTAAACGAGAAGGCTTTGAACTGGACGGAATAGACGAAGAATTGTTTATTCAAGACATTGAAGGCATATTAGATCGTTCTGTCAATTGGGATTATATGAATCCAGAAAGCCTATTCAACACGCTTTACGAATCAGGCGTACTTACCAACGATTACAAATACAAAGAACTTTGCGCCTTTCTTGAAGTTAAGAACTATGACGATTTTGAAGGACTTGTAAAAAACCGCGGTGAGAATTGGGACGATAACGTCAACCTTTGGAGCGGCTTTACTTGGGAAGATTACGGAAAAGAAATGTTGGACTGTTGCGGATATAACATTCCCGAACATTTATTAGACTTTTTTGACCTTGAACGCTATGGCAAATACTGTGGCGATTACAACGTTTACGAATGCGAAAACGGCTTAATTGAGATTTATTAAAAGGAGAATTACCTATGAATATAGCCATTGAACAAAAGAAACAAAAAGCGATTGAACTTATGAACACTCTCAATCTTTACAAGCCATATATCAAAGGCTTTGAACAGCACAACGACGTTTGCTATTACGAAGGCTTCGGCGGATTTTGGACATATCAAGAACCCGAATTGCAAGAGAAAATAGAAACGTTCGAGAAAGAACACGACTGCCTCGTGTATGCCGTTACACACGAATATACGGAAGTTGGCGAGTTATACGGCTTCCTTATTGTTACCGACTATGAGGAAGAATGGAATACGCTTTTGGAAAAGACGGACAGATACTATTACGCGCTCGCTTACGTTTGGAACAAAGACTGTGAATGGTGTTCTGAATTTGGAACGATAGTTATCCGCTCTTTCGGTGGCGGTATTTCAAGAATTGCGTGAGGTGAGAACGATGAAGATTTATCTTGTTTTATTTCAATATTCAACTGATGATTGCTTTGGAATCGATACGCAAGCATTTTCAACATGCGAGAAAGCCGTTGAACGATTTAACGCGATAATTGGCGATGAAATGAAAGCCGAAATAAGTTGGGCTGCAGATGCATTTGAAAACGGCGTTTTACAGGACGGATACGAGTTGGATTGTAACGAACCTTTTACCGACGGCGAAGAACACGAACTTTGGTGGAATTTGCAATGCAAAAACGATTGGTATCTTCAAGACAATTTGGAATTGCGAATTATAGAAATCGATAAGGAGGTAAAATAATGAAACCGATAGAAGTAAACGCACATCTTAATTCAATGGACGGAAAAATGGGCCGAGCAATATTGCTCGGTCCTAATTATTTATTTGCAAGACCTATAACCAATTCTTATGTGTTCAAGGTTGGCAATCAACTTTGCACGGGCGTTATGAACTGGTTTGTAGGCGAATACTACGTTGACGATAAATACGGAATCGTGGACGAAAGAAACGAAAACTATGACATCTACAAAAAATACATAAAGGAGTGAGATTATGGCACAAATCAAAGATTTGGAAAAATACATAGACTACGAGTTTTCTTCCGGTTGCTATACGGGAGATGACTACAAAAGTTTTCAAACGAAATATATCAACTATTTGCGTTCTATATGCAAGCAAAATCATTGGCATCTCGTGAATGTTGGTCGAAATCACTATTGCTTTTCGGCTTTTATCAAAAGCGCGGAAAACAAATGCGTTTACGTTTCTATAAGCGACGTTAGGTTCTTCACAAACGAATGGTACAACAACATTTTGATACGCAAAGCCAATAACGAGCAAGATTATTACGGTGGATTTAATCATCGAACGACGCTCAAAGAACTCGAAATGAAAGCAATGGAACTTCTTGAAGATTTTCCGTTTTAGGAGGCAATAATGGAACTCAATTTGACTGCTCAAAACAAGCAAGAAGAACTTGTCTTGAAATACCTTCGAGATAATGCGAGCGACGTCCTTGTGAACAAGATAAACAATGGCACTCCGTACGAAAAAGACGGCAATAATCTTACCAACAAAAAGACCCTTTCGTGCTTTATGAAATACGCTTGCGATGAGGCGAAAAGTCTTGTTGAAAAAGGTGCAACGTCCGCTTGTATTGATGACCAAACCGTGTATGGTTGGGCGATTCATTTCTTTAAAGAAGATAGCATTGTAGGAACACTTTATAACGATGACGGAACGGAATATAAACCCGTTGTTAAACGCGTTCAAAACAACACTATTAAGCCAAAACCACAGCCTCAAAAGCCACAGAATATACAATTCTCGATATTTGACGATTTGACAAAACAAGAAGTTAATACTGACAAAAGAGAGCAATTAAGTGCCGAATCAAACAATATCGAAGTCATTAAACAAAATAAGATTAATTCCGAAATGCCGAATGTTCAAAATACTACGAATGACGCGATTTATAAGAAATACATTGAATTCCAAAATCGCTATCCCGACGATATCGTTGCATTTAGGCTCGGAGATTTCTATGAGCTTTTAGGTGGAAATGCCGTTGAGATTGCAATAGAAATAGAACTTACTTTGACAAGCCGAGATTGCGGATTGGAAGAACGCGTGCCTATGATTGGATTCCCTTATCACGCAGCGGAAATCTACTTTGCGAAGATTGCAAAAACACATAATTTGCTCGTTGTAGAAACAGATGGAACGACAAGACGAATTGAACAAATCCCCAACAAAAATGAACGCATCGTGGATGCTGAAACGGGCGAGATTTTGGGTGATGATTTAGAGCCAAACGACACTGTTATTTCAAAACTATTTGAGATATTCGGGAACACATTGGAGGTGCAATAAAATGAAAATCGAAAAGATAAAACCTATCCCGAAATATATCGAAAAGAAAATCAAAGCGATTGACAGAACATATCCCGTTCGTGGTAGGACTCGTTTTTACGCTTACCTCACAAAAAATGACGGCGAACTAGTCAAAGTTACAGTTGCCGTAAAAGAGAAAAAGGACAAGTGGTGTTGCAAGCAAGTTGCCGTGCATGGTGTCCATTCTGATAAATGCTATGTGAAAGATATGGAATTTACATATGTTGGCGGATACATAGTCGGTTGGTATGCAGAAGGTTTTGTAAAACGCCGACCTTGGTACGAGGACGGCTATTGGGGATGGATTGATGACAAATTGTTTGACCCTTACGCTCCGATAATAAACCGTGATTATATCTTGCAACATTTTCCCGAATACAAGTACAGCGCAGTTGATAGATATACGGGCATAGACGTTTTTAAATACTTACGGCTTTACGAACAATACCCACAAATCGAATACTTAACAAAACTTGGATTGCATAATCTCGCGATGTCAAAGCAAATATTGAAATTGTGCGGTAAAGATAAGCGTTTTAGAAAATGGCTTGCGCAAAACAGATACACATTAAACAAATCATCGTTATATATTCCGGTTGTCTTGCAAGCATATAAAAAGAATCAAAACGTATTGGAATTGCAAACATATTATTCCGCAAAACTCAAATTAAGCAAGGACTGGTTGCTTGAACCTTTACGCATTGCATTTAAGAACGACTTTGAAACGCTTATTCGGTATCTCATAAATAAAAAAACAAATGCTTATACATATTGGGACTATTGGACTGCTTGCACGCATCTCGGCTTGGATATGAGTGAAGACAAAAATCGTTATCCTCACGATTTCAAACGTTGGCACGATATACGAATAGACGAATATCATACCTTGCAGGCAAAGGAAGATGAACAAAAGCGTAAAGACCTCTATGAAAAGTTCGCAAAGGTCGCCGAAAAGTATCTCGCACTTCAATATGAAAAGAAGGCGGATTACGTCGTGATTATTGCCCATAACCCAAATGACCTCGTTGTCGAAGGACGAGCCCTTGAACATTGTGTAGGGCGGATGAATTACGACCAAAAGTTCGCGAGGGAAGAATCCCTAATATTCTTTATCCGAACAAAAGAACATCCAGACATTCCGCTTGTAACTGTTGAGTACTCACCATCTCAAAAACGCGTCCTTCAATGTTATGGGAAGAAAGATAAAAAACCAAATGACAGCATCCTTAATTTTGTAAATAAGAAATGGTTGCCGTTTGCAAACAGACAAATTAAAAAACTTGCTGCATAAAGGAGAAAACACTATGGCAAATTATTACAGAATCACCGCATATCACAAAGAAAAAGACATCTCGATCATTATGGACTCGTATGGATATTTTGAAAAGAAATGGCAGTTCTCTGCCGACCTTATTCGTAGGGGCTTTGACATTATCGAAGTATCTGACGATACACAGTTTCTTGACGGAAACATAGAGCGATTGAAAGAATCAAGACCAGATATACTTATTCTTCGAGCAACGGCTTGTGGACGACCTAAAACGACAATAGAAAATGTAGATGGAAGAAACATTAAAAGGGTAGAAATAAACAACAAGTTTTATATTCAAAATGATTAAGAGAAATTAGAGAATAAAACGAAGCAGTTCTTTTAATCTGCGTCGTTTGTAATTGTAATTGGATGTTTATTATTCCCTATAAACAATAACTAGTCTCCCTTAAAG
>CAVBBF010000067.1:0-5199 GCA_963593735.1 Phascolarctobacterium succinatutens | reverse complement strand
GTTATGAAAATGGAAAAATCACCTTCTTCGCGCCATGCATTGAGTACAGGTTCAAAATTTTTTACATTTTGCACTTCATCAATAAAAAGGTATTTCCTCCCTTGTGCAGTATTGTTTTTCTCAATCAACGCATCTAATTTATCTGCCGTATTGATGCTTATATAAGGCTTTTTATCGAGATTAAAATATAGAATGTTTTCTTCATTTATTCCTTGCTCAATAAGTTCGCGCATAATTAAGGTCATAATAGAAGACTTTCCACAACGTCTTACACCAGTCAAAACTTTAATAAGTTCACATTCGTGATAAAAGCCTCTTATTTTTGACAAATATTTTTCTCGGCTAAACAAATCTTGAATTAAATCAATTTTCATATACACCTCCAATGAACTGATTAAATCATATCACAAAAGAAATCAAAATGCAAGTTAAGGGGGTATATTTTGATAAAAAATCAATTTTTACCCCGTTAACCGATATATTTGTTGCCGGTTTAAAGGAAAAGCAATAATAAAACATCCAAAAGATTTACTTGTGTATTTGCCCTTCGTGGTGGTTATCGTCGCATAAGTCAGCGAATATATCAACGGCACGGAAAAATAGTGGTAGATGTTTAGCAAGCATTTATATACTGCAGTTTGCTTTTATCCCAAAACGTGCCGATTCAAACCGTGAGTAAATATATGGGACACAGCGACTCGACCATAACTCTTGAGGTTTAACGTATGCAAATTTTGCTTGTTTTTTGTCTTAATTCTTTTCCGTCAAGGGTTGCCATAGCAATGCACTTTACCCTTGACGGGAAAGACGTTCTCGTTTACGCTTTCCGATTCGAAAGACATAAATTTTTCAGTTGCACTTGGGCATTTGGTCTATAACTTCTTTACTTAAAGCCCGTCGAAGAAAAGGAAGTGTTTTCGCTCGCGGAAGTAAGACAATTCATCAAACTTCTTGACGAATTACCCGACGATTTGATATATCGACGCGTTACGTTGAAATTTATGGTCTTAACGGGCGTGCGAACAGCCGAATTGCACGGTTTAAGGTGGTCGGACTTTGATTTTGACAAGAGAATTGTCCACATCAGACGTAACAGACTTGCGACCGAGGGATTTGGTATCTACGAAA
Source organism: Phascolarctobacterium succinatutens (assembly GCA_963593735.1). Lineage (GTDB taxonomy): Bacteria > Bacillota > Clostridia > Christensenellales > CAG-917 > CAG-475. The sequence continues at coordinate 4,071 of CAVBBF010000067.1, read as the reverse complement.
AAGATCCGAAATCACGAACGTCGAAACGCGATATACCGCTTCCGGCTGAACTGATGGACGACCTTAAAAAGTATATGGATTGGTTCAGGATTGCCGACGATGAATTTGACAACAAATTAGACGAATACTACTTCTCCGTCAATATATTGAGAGAGCCTGAAGGAGTATCCAGCACAGCACAATGGCTTGCTAAATTTGAGACAAAGCACGGTCTTAAAAAGGTTTCGCCACACGGATTGAGGCATACATATTGCAGCATTCTTTTGTCCCAAAATGTGCCTATTCAGACTGTCAGCAAATATCTCGGACATAGCGATTCGACCATAACTCTTGAAGTTTACAGTCACTTTATCCCAGACACACAAGAGCGAGTCACCGATGCGTTGAGCAATTTGTTTAACGACTAAGCGACTCGCTTAGATTTTATAAGGAGAAAACGATAATGTATTTACCACGATTAAGAAGAATAGCAGACGTATTGAACGAAGTAAAACAAGTCGATCCCGACTCTTGTCTTACTCGCAGTATGTTGATTGAACTAATGAAACAAGGCGTAATAACGCCACTCAAATACGGCAACGCTTGGGTTGTCAATATGGACGAATTGCTGTTATTTGTAAACGGCAAAAAGGAGAAATAAAATGAAATATATGACGTCAGGCGACATTCATAGAATGTTTAAGCAAGAAGACGAAGGCACAATCATAAGGCGTAATAACGTTCGCAGAATCGCTCTCGAAAACGGGATTAAGAATACGCTTACACAAAACATAATCTTGATTGACTCAAAGGATTTCTTCGACAAAGTAAATCCTTATAACCTACAAGAACACGAATACAAAATCCCTAAGTTAAGGAACATTAAAGATTGTGCGAGAGAGTGGAACAAACATCGAAAGACAGGCGACCGTTTTATACACGCCGATGAAATACGAGATTTTCTGAAAACAGACACGACAGTATTTAAGTATAAGTTCGGCAATAAGTGGATTGTAAACTACGATCAGCTATTGCCACATCTCAAGAAAATAAATCGTCGCGAAAGCAAAATGTGGAAGAAATATATGCAGTGCTTAGGCATAAAAAAATCAGTCACTCCACGAAAGAAGTGACTGACGGCTGGCCTGCCTGATTGGAGTCGAACCAACGGCGTTCCGCTTAGGAGTTCGTCTTGCCTTGCAAAATATTGTTAAAACTGGCAAATTTCTTGCATTTTGCAGTGTTTTAAGCAATATTTTGCGTTCAAATCGCTTGTTTTTTTGGTATTATTTGAGAAAATTTTCATATCTTCAAATAACTTTAATACCAAAATAATACCAATTTAATACCAGTTTGCGTCATCGCACATAGCCAATTTGTTTTGCTGCTATAAACAAAAACGATTGCATTATACTAAATATCCAATGCGGATAATTTTAGTGTAACCTTAGTTTTTGTAGGCACTATTTTTATTATAAACATCGCCATGTAAATAGGCAAGTATAATCTCTTGTTTTTCCGCTTGATATTCCCATTGCACAATACAAATGCTTGCGGCATATCATAACTCTCGTTGCCAAGAATGTTGTCCAAAGCTGAATACTTCTTGTAATCCTTTCCATACTTAACTTCAATAGGCAGAACATCTCCTTTGTATTTAACAAAAAATCAACTTCGCCTTGTTTTTTACTGTTAAAGTAATATAGATTTTCGTATCCGTGCGCAGACAACTCTTGCGCAACTGCATTTTCAAATATTGCTCCCTATATATGACCATTAAACATTTTCCAACTGCAACATCACAAAAAATTAAATATTTTCCAACTTTTACATCAACCAAATTTAATACTTTCTAACTGTATAAGATTTATAAATAGAGCTGTGTAGCCACACAGTTCTCTCGATGCTAACATGATCCTCTAAAGACAACAGAAAACAAGTCATCATAAAGGATGCCAAGCTTCTCAATAAATTTAGGCGTTGCTTTCCAATAATCTTTTTCCATGAGCTGTTTGTCTATTATTTTAAACATCTCTAATAGATATTTCCATACGGTAGCTGTTACATAATTTTCCCCGTCTGTAACAATTTCTTTGGACACGTTTGAATCGCCTGCAATAATTGCAAAATATCTACTGATCCAATAAGGATTGACAATTCTTTCTTTTTGAAATGCCATCTGTAAATACATGTTTGGATTATAAGGCCCGAATCCTTCTCCGCGTGATATCTCGTATGCTATATATTCCGCAATAAATTCGTTAAACACAGCGTAACCAGAGCGCAGCGGTGTATCTTCCGCAAGGTCAATTCCATACTGTTTTTCGTTTCCAAACACAACATGTCCAAATTCATGCCAAAGAGCATGACAAACTTGCCTTTCGCATTTCATCATTGATTGATATAGAAGAATTTGCCTATCCAGCGGACCATCAATAACTTCCGCATCCGTACCATACAAGTCTTCTTTATAAACAAGACCGCAATCTCTTAAAACTTTATTTCTAACGATTTGTCTTCTAGACGCAGGAATAACCACGACTTTTGGTGGTTCGATGCAGGGGAAGACCTCGTTAAAACGCTCGATGGCTTTGTTTATGCAAGTTTTTATTTCCGATATATTAAGCATATGATATATTTTAGGTATAGTCCTATTACTTTTATTTTGAATGATGCTCTGTCTGCGATTTTCTACAACTATTCCTATGTTGTTTTTTGCAGTAAGCTAAAACTTTTCGTTTTTGCTGATAAAGTCTATCAGATTAACGTGTTTTATCCCACTACGATGTTGTAAGAGATAGTCTGTTGTAACAACGTACCGCGGATAGTTATCTTTTATGCTTTCAAGCGGGCGATATTCGCGATCCTCCGTTTCCTTGCTTAATGCGATAGTGTATGCAACTTGAATATAGGCGTATTGCATATCCGTTCCGCGAACAATAAAGTCACACTCAAACTTGCCGAATCTACCTACGCTTACAGAATAATTGAGTGATTTCGCATAAATAAAGACGATATTCTCAAGTACCGGTCCGTAATTGATTTTATTATCCGTATTTTCAGCATAATAAAAACTCAAATCGGCAAGATAATACTTCTTTTCGCCTGAAAGAGAACGTTTGGATTTCATATCAAAACGTGGGCATTCATACAAAATTTTAGCATCGACAAGAGCTTTGACATATTTGGAAACGGTAGAGGTGTTGATAGGTGTACCATTTTTTCTTATCTCATCGCAAATATTATTCAGACTTGTAGTTGCACCGAAGTTGTTAATAACATATTTGCGAATTATCTCAAATGTTTCTTTGTTTTTAATCTTTAAACGCTTACGAATATCTTTTTCAAAAATTTCCGAAACGACATCTTGAACGTATTTCCTTTTATCCGCCATATCGTCAAACAGAACCGCTCTCGGAAAACCGCCTTCAAGAATATAATTCGTAAGCTCTATCATTGGATTAGGATTTATAGGTTTCCCGAAGAAAGCTTTCATCTCTTCATATTCTTGGAAATTTAACGTAAAAAGTTCAAACTCAACATATCTACCTGTCAGTTTCGTAACTAATTCGCCGCTTAATAGATATGAGTTTGATCCGGTAATAAAAATCGACCAGTTTCCGTCCGTTCTGAAACCGTTAATAACAGTCTCAAAATCTTTGACATTTTGAACTTCGTCAATAAAGAGATATTTCATCTCTTCCGTTTCGCATTTTGACATAATCAAAGATTCTAATTGATCTGCCGTTGCAATATTTCTATATTCTCGTTTATCGAGATCTAGATAAATGATTCTCGATTCAGGGACACCAGTAGCTATAAGCTCGTTTGCAATCATTTTCATTAAACTTGATTTTCCACAGCGACGTACACCTGTTATAACCTTAATCAAATCGTCCGCATGGTAGAAACCCCGTATTTTTTTTAGGTAATTCTCTCTGATATACAAGTCCATATTAAAAAATCTCCTTTGCGAGCACTATATCAAAAAAGACGGTAAAAGTCAAGTTATGGATAATGATTTTTGATTTTTTGCAAAAACAGTATCGATAAAATATGTTTTTTGCTGATTTCTTTACATCTTTATAGCAC
>CAVBBF010000066.1:0-5710 GCA_963593735.1 Phascolarctobacterium succinatutens | reverse complement strand
AATAAGACGGACAAGAACTCAAACCGCAATTCCGTGCGAGTGCTTGCTTGGTGAGAGCGCACTTCGTGCGCATATGGCGGATTTGAATTATCCATATGTCATTCAGAGGAGCAATGTCATTGCGACGTGGGAATCCAGCGAAGCGAAAATGCGCCTACGGCTGGATTCCCACGCTTCGCTCGGAATGACAAGCGCACTTTGTGCGCAAGCGGTTAAACGAAACCTTATTCGTAGCCTAACTCATAAACAGTATACACCCTATTTAGAGATAAAATAACGTCGCCAAACAGATGAAGAACAAGAAAATTCTAAAATTATGATTCGAGCTCGAATAACAAAGAGCAAACAGATGAATAACAAAACTATTCTCTGCTTTTTAACACCCAATAACGTCGCCAAACAGATGAAGAACAAGAAAAAGCCCAAAAATAAGATTTGAACTCGAATAACAAAGAGCAAACAGATGTATAACAAAATTATTTTCTACTTTTTTACGACCAATAACGTCGCCAAACAGATGAAGAACAAGAAAAAGCCCAAAAATAAGATTTGAACTCGAATAACAAAGAGCAAACAGATGTATAACAAAATTATTTTCTACTTTTTTACGACCAATAACGTCGCCAAACAGATGAAGAACAAGAAAAAGCCCAAAAATAAGATTTGAACTCGAATAACAAAGAGCAAACAGATGAATAATGCGAAAGCACCCCTTGAATGACAACCCTAATTTACTAATGCGTAAATGAGTTGGCAGACAAGGGGTGCTGACAAAATTATTCGCTGTTTGAATTTGTTATTCGAGTTCAAAAGCGCCGGTGTACAACTGATAATACCTCCCCCTCTGCGCTATCAACTGCTCGTGATTGCCGCGCTCGATAATCTCGCCGTGTTCGAGAACGCAAATCATGTCGGAATTGCGGACGGTGGACAAACGGTGAGCGATGACAAAGACGGTGCGACCTTGCATAAGTTTGTCCATACCCTGCTCGATGAGTTTTTCGGTGCGAGTGTCGATGGAACTTGTCGCTTCGTCGAGGATGAGGACGGGCGGATTTGCGACAGCGGCGCGTGCGATTGCGAGGAGTTGGCGTTGCCCTTGCGAAAGGTTTTCGCCGTCGCCGGTGAGCATGGTGTTGTAGCCGTCGGGCAAATGGCTGATGAAATAGTCGGCATTTGCGAGTTTTGCGGCGTTTTCGACTTCCTCGTCGGTGGCATCGGGTTTGCCGAAGCGGATGTTGTCGGCAACCGTACCCGTAAAGAGGTGCGTGTCTTGAAGCACCATCGCCATAGAGCGGCGCAAATCGTCCTTCTTTATCTTTGTGATATTGATATTGTCGTATCTTATTTTGCCCTCGTCGATGTCGTAGAAACGATTGATGAGGTTGGTTATCGTGGTCTTGCCTGCGCCGGTTGAGCCGACAAGAGCGACTTTCTGACCGGGCAACGCTTCCATAGTGACGTGTTTAAGCACGATTTTTTCGGGAACGTAGCCGAACGACACGTCCTCGAACTCGACTTCGCCTCTCCACTTGACGTAAGTGGTGGTGTTGTCGGCTTTGTGGTAGTGTTTCCACGCCCACTCACCCGTATACTCGTCCGTTTCGACGATATTGCCGTTTTCGTCCTCTTTGGCATTGACGAGAGTGACGTAGCCCTCGTCTTGTTCGGGTTGCTGGTCGATGAGTTCGAAGATACGCTCTGCGCCCGCAAGAGCCATAAGGATGCCGTTCATTTGTTGCGCTATCTGCGAGAGCGGGTTGCTGAACTGGCGCGAGAATTGCATAAAGGACACAAGACCGCCCCAAGTCATACCTCCGAATCCGCTGATTGCCATAATGGTGCCGACGATTGCGGTTGCGGCGTAGGAAACGTAGGACAGGTTGCCCATAATCGGGAACAAAATATTGGCGTACTTGTGCGCCTTGTTGGAGTGATAGAACAAATCCTCGTTGAACTTGTCGAAGTCGATTTTTTCTTCCTCCTCGTGGCAGAATACTTTGACGACTTTAAGACCGTCGATATGCTCTTCGATAAAGCCGTTGATTGCGCCCGTCTGGCGTTGTTGCCCGACGAAGTGCTTTCCGCTCTTGCCTGCGATAAACTTCATTATGAACAGCATAATGACAAGCATACCCACCGAGCAAAGCGTAAGCAAAGGCGAAACGAGCATCATCGCGACAAACATACCCAAGACGGTGAGCAAGTTGCTGATGAGGTTGGGAATACCGTTTGAGAGCAATTCTCTTAATGTGTCGGTATCGTTGGTGTAAAGGCTCATTATGTCGCCGTGCGTGTGAGTATCGAAGTATCTGACGGGCAGTTTTTCCATCTTGACGAACATCTCGTCGCGCACGTTTTGAAGCGTTTGAGTGGTGACTTTGACGAGAATGTAGTTGTAAAGATAATGAAGTCCCGCGCCAACGACGTACATAGCCGCCATAACGCCGATTATGCCGCCGAAGTTCTGAATGGTGACTTCCGCCGCCCTTGCGATAATGTCGGTATTCGACGTGATATATGCGCCCTTTTGATAGGCGAGCGGCAAGATGTAGTTGTTGACGACAACCGATCCGAGCATAAACGTACCTGCGATGTTGCAAAGCACGTTTGCAATCATACAGACGAGCGCGCAGATAAGTTGACCTCTAAACGGTTTCCAATAACCGAGAATGCGCTTGAAAGTCTGCATCGGGTTTTTGGCTCTGAACTTGTTTTGTTGAGGCGCGGCATTGGCGCTTTGTCTTTTATTCTTACGCATTGACGCTCACCTCCTCGTCGCTTCCTTTCTTTTGGGAATTGTATACGTCCTGATAGATTTCGTTTATTGCGAGCAATTCCTCGTGCGTGCCGATAGCGGCAATCTTGCCGTCGTTCATGACGATGATTCTGTCCGCTCCTTCGACTGAGGATATGCGCTGCGCTATGATAAGCACGGTCGTATCGCCGAACTCGTTTTTAAGACCCGACCTGATAGCCGCGTCGGTTGCGGTATCGACAGCGGACGTCGAGTCGTCCATAATCATAATTTTGGGGTGTTTCAAGAGCGCGCGAGCAATGCAAAGACGTTGTTTTTGACCGCCCGACACGTTGACGCCGCCCTGACCGAGCTCGGTTTCATAGCCGTTCGGGAACGACATAATGAAGTCGTGCGCCTGCGCCGCTTTTGCTGCATGCTCGATTTCATCGTCGGTGGCGAACTTGTTGCCCCACATAAGATTTTGCTTGATTGTGCCGCTGAAAAGCACGTTTTTTTGAAGCACCATTGCGACGGAATCTCTGAGTTTTTCGAGTTTGTAGTCCTTGACGTTTACGCCGCCGACCTTGACCTCGCCGTCAAGCACGTCGTAAAGTCTTGGAATCAACTGCACGAGAGTGGATTTTGCAGAGCCCGTGCCGCCGATAATGCCTATCGTTTCGCCGCTCTTGATATGCAAATCGATGTTTTCGAGGTTGAGAACGTCGTGGGATTTCGAATAGGAAAAGTTGACGTTGTCAAAGTCTATACTACCGTCCTTGACTTCGATATCCTGAGCGTTTTCGCCGTCCTCGATGTCGATTTTCTCGTCGAGAATTTCAACGATACGGTCAAGCGAAGCGCGCGACATAACGATGTTCATAAAGCCCATAGCAACCATGATAAGCGACATAAGGATTTGCATTATGTAACTCAAAAACGCCGTGAAATCGCCAAGTTGCATTCTGCCCGCGATGATGTCGTTGCCGCCGAACCAAGCAACGCAGATGATGCAGGCATAGATGACGATTTGCATAAACGGAAACGCAACGACGATGATTTTTTCTGCCGAAAATTGAAGTTTTTGAACGGCGGAACTCACCTTTTTGAATCTTTCGATTTCGTTGTCCTCTCTCACGAACGCCTTGACCGCGCGAATACCGGTGAGGTTTTCTTGAGTGGATTCGTTCATTGCGTCGTATTTCCTTAGCATCTTCTCGAATCTCGGGAAAACCACCTTCACGCCCACGACCAAACCTATCGCGATGACGGGGATTGCCGCAGCGAAGATGAGGGACAAGTCGGGACTTATGGAGATTGACATCACCATCGCCAAAATGAACATAATCGGCGAGCGTACGAGCATACGGATGATGATTTGAAACGCCATCTGTATGTTTGTCACGTCTGTAGTGAGCCTTGTCACGAGGCTTGCCGTGTTGAACCTGTCAAGGTTTGCAAAGGAGAAGTTCTCTATCTTGTAGAACATCTTTTTACGCAAGTTTTTCGCAAAACCCGTAGAAGCGACAGCGGCAAGTTTGCCCGACATCGTGCCGAAAAACAACGACACCAGAGCCATCACAACCATCATTGCGCCGCAAGTGACGATAAACCAAATTCGATTGTTCATCGAAAAGAGCGCAAACGAGTTTTTGCCGAATTTGAGCGTAAATGTAAATTCGCTCACGTTTTCAGCCATACCTACGTTCACGATTTGCGCCATAATCAGCGGAATCAGGATTTCAAACAGAACTTCGAGCGCAACCAAAACAGACGTGAAAATCGCAGGCACCTTGTACTCGCCCACGCAACTCGCCATTTTTTTCAATCCCCCCTTCGCTTTGGGGGCTTTATTCTTGTCTTCTAACATAATCACCTTAATGTCGCCGGATGCGACGATGAAAAATTCGCAAAAGCGGAAACGTTTTCATCGACCTTAAATTTGTCGGTCAATATTCTATTTACAATTTATTAAAAAAAATGTCAACGAATTATTAAAAATAAATAAAAATATTAAATTTATTTTAATAAACCTAATTAACCCCCTGCCGATTTTGCGAAATTCCGATTGCTTTTTTTGCGTTTTCAAACCAAAACGAGATTGTCGACATATCTTGACAAAATCGCGCGATTGTGCAATAATTTATACAACAATACAGTTAGGGGGTCACAATGTCTGCACAAAAAGAAGATCTGAGGATCGTGCGTACTCGCAAACTCTTGAGCAATACGCTGCTCGATATGATGGAAGAAGAATCCATCGAAAAAATCAGCGTCATCGACCTTTGCAACAAAGCGATGGTCAACCGAGCCACGTTCTACGCTCACTTCGAGGACAAATATCACCTCTTGTCCTTCGCTTTGGAAGAACTCAAAGACGACCTCTATCAAAAGTTCACCAAAGACACGAAGTTCACCACCCCCACCGAAACGCTCAACTCGATGATAGTTATGGGCGTGGACTTTTTCTTTGACAAACACAACCACATCGCAAACATCATACGCTTCAACCGCAACGGCAAAGTGATAAGCACCATACAGGATTCCATCGCGCACTCGATAAAGTATCAACTTTCCAAATACAAGGACGTGTACGAAATCAAACTTCCCCTTCAGATTTTATCCACGTTTGTGGCAGGCGGAATGATAAACACGGTGCTTTGGTGCGTAGACAATCCGGGCAAGTATTCGTACGAGGAATTTATCACCTACGCCACCTGCCCGCTCGCCGAGCGTTGCTTCGTGAAAAAGTGATAGTGACAAGCGAATCGCAAAAGCGGTTCGCTTTTTTAATTAATAATGAATAATTAATAATTAATAATTTTGGGTGGGGATACCCCACACCCCAAACGAACACTTATTCGGAGCCTACTTATAAACGGAATGTGTCTATTCGAAGACGGAATCGGAGCCGCAACGGCGGCGACCGTAGCGAGCGCCGAGCTTTCGTCACGCACAAGCCCATTTGCTCCA
>CAVBBF010000065.1:0-5728 GCA_963593735.1 Phascolarctobacterium succinatutens | reverse complement strand
TGCGCCAAAATATTTGTCAAGCCATCTTGAAAAGATGGGTGACAAGTGTTTTGCACTCGGCGCAAAACATTATTATTCCCATTCGATAGTCGCCGGGGGCTTCCCCGTCACATCATAGCACACGCGGCTTATGCCTTTCACTTCGTTGACTATGCGCGAAGCCATTTTCGTGAGCAAATCGTAGGGCAGACGAGTGTATTCCGCCGTCATAAAGTCGGACGTGGTGACCGCTCTTATCACGACGACGTAGCCGTAGTTGCGGTAGTCGCCGATTACGCCGACCGATTTTGTGTCGGTGATGACTGCAAAATATTGGTCGGATTTGATTCCGCTTGCGGCGATTTCCTCACGCACGATTGCGTCAGCGTCGCGCAAGACGTCGAGTTTCTCTTTTGTTATTTCGCCGATGGTGCGGATTGAAAGTCCCGGCCCCGGGAAGGGTTGACGATTGACGAGATAGTCGGGCAAACCGAGTTTTTTGCCTATGATGCGCACTTCGTCTTTGAAAAGTCCTCGCAAGGGTTCCACAAGCCCGATAAAAGGCATATCTTTGGGCAATCCGCCGACGTTGTGGTGGCTCTTGATGTTTGCCGAGTTGTTTGCGCCCGATTCGATGACGTCGGGATAAATCGTGCCTTGCGCAAGGAAGTCGTATCCCTTTTGCGCGCCTGCAACTTCGGCAAACGTCTTGACAAATTCCTCGCCGATTATTTTTCTTTTGCGTTCGGGGTCGGTCACGCCTGCGATTTTAGAGAGGAATTTCTCGCTTGCGTCCACCACTTCGAGTTTGAGGGGAAGGGGCGCAAACGCTTCTTTGATTTGTTTGGTTTCGTCCTTGCGCATAAAGCCGTGATCGACGTACACGCACAGAAGTTGGTCGGGAATAGCCTTGCTTATTAGAGCCGCCACGACCGAACTGTCAACGCCGCCCGAAAGACCGAGAAGAACTTTCTTGTCGCCGACTTTTTCGCGTATGAGTTTGATTTGGGTGTCGATGTAGTCGTCGAGCGAGTAGTCGCGCGTTGCGCCGCACACGTTTATGACGAAGTTTTCAAGCACCTTGTTTCCGTTGAGCGACCGCTCGACTTCGGGGTGGAATTGCACGCCGTAAATATGCTTTTGCTCGTTTGCGATTGCCGCGCACGGACAATCCGACGTGGTTGCCACAACCTTGAATCCGTCGGGAACTTGCGCAACGTAGTCGGTGTGGCTCATAAGCATTTCTTCTTCGCCCGAGAGGCCGTCGAAAATCGAGCAATCGCCGATGAAAACTTTCGTTTGACCATACTCGCGCACCGTGCCTTCCTTTACGACGCCGCCGAACGAGTGGGCGATGTACTGCATGCCGTAGCATATGCCCAAAACGGGTACGCCCAAATCGAACACGGCTTTAGAGCAACGCGGCGAATCTTCGAGATAAACGCTGTTGGGTCCGCCCGTAAAGATAATGCCGATAGGGTCGATTTCTTTGAGTTTTTCATCCGAAATGCAAGACGGCTCGACGACGGAATACACGTTCATTCTGCGCACCGAGCGCGCGATGAGTTCCTTGTATTGTCCGCCGAAATCCAGAACGAGAATGGTTTGGTTTTTCATATGTACTCCTACAAAGGTTAGTTTGATATATATACGGAAGTTTAGACAACTTGTATAACCAATTATATCTAATTTCTTGCCCAAAGAAAAGCGGATTGTCAAACAAAATAGAATTAATGAAAAATAAATGTCGCGCGGATTTGCCGGCCGAAACAAACGAAGATTTGCTAAATATGACCAAATCGACGGTTTATATTGAAAAAAGAGCGTGATAAACGCTCTTTTTTGTCGGTATCGGGTTGTTTTCGATTAATTTTCTCGTTCTTTTGCGGCTTTGACGAACGCGCTGAAAATCGGGTTGGCGACTTCGGGACGAGAGGTAAATTCGGGGTGGAACTGTACGCCCACAAAGAAGGGATGGTCTTTGACTTCCACCGTTTCGACGATGCGTCCGTCGGGGGATTTGCCGCTTATTACCAAACCGCCGTTTTCAAAATCGGCAAGGTAGTCCGAATTAAACTCGTATCTGTGGCGGTGGCGTTCTTCGATGATGTCTTGATTTGCATACGCTTCTTTGATTTTCGTGCCGTCTTTGAGGGCGCAGGGGTATGCGCCGAGTCGCATCGTTCCGCCGATTTTTTTGCCTTTTTTGTCGGGAAGTATGTCGATGACGTGGCTGCCGCTTTCGGAAAATTCGCCGCTCGTCGCGTCCTTGATTTTAAGTACGTCGCGAGCGTATTCGATGACGGTGACTTGCATACCCAAACAAATGCCGAGATAGGGGATTTTGTTTTCGCGCGCGTACTTGCAAGCGCAAATCATGCCCTCTACGCCTCTCGTGCCGAAGCCGCCGGGGATTATGATTCCGTCAACGTCTTTGAGTTTTTCGGCGACGTTTTTGTCCGTGAGCGTTTCGCTGTCAATCCATTTGAGGTCTATGCCCGTCTTGTTTGCGCCGCCTGCGTGCTTGATTGCTTCGACGAGCGAGATGTACGAGTCGCGCAAAGAAACGTATTTGCCCACGATTGCGATTTTTGTCTTGACGGACGTGATTTTGAGGTCGGCGACTTTTTCTTTCCACTCGGTGAGGTCGCACTTGTTTTTGAGGGATAGAGCCTTGCTTATCGCTTTGTAAAGTCCGTTGCGATTGAGCATTGCGGGGGCGTCGTAAAGGCATTTTACGGTTGTGCTCGGCACGACGGCGTGTTCGTCGATAGAGCAGAAAAGCGAAATCTTTTTGATGATTTCTTCGGGCGGTTTTTTGTCCGAGCGCGCCACGACGACATCGGGGAATATGCCGAAGCGTTGCAGTTCGCGCACGGAATGTTGCACGGGTTTGGACTTAAATTCGTCCGAGCAAGCCATATAAAGAAGAAGACAGACGTGTACGAACGCGCAGTTTTCTCTGCCTACGTCGAGGCTGAACTGGCGCAAGGCTTCGAGGTAGGGTTGGCTTTCGATGTCACCCACCGTTCCGCCTATCTCGGTGATGAGAACGTCCGCGCCCGTCTCGTTTGCGGTGTCGAGAATGTGTTGCTTTATCTCGTTGGTGACGTGCGGAATAATCTGCACGGTTTTGCCGCCGTACTCGCCGTTTCTTTCCTTGTTGAGAACGTTTTGGTACACTTTGCCGCTCGTGAGAGTGGAACTCTTGGTGAGGTTCTCGTTTATAAACCTTTCGTAGTGTCCGAGGTCGAGGTCGGTTTCCGCGCCGTCGCGGGTTACAAACACCTCGCCGTGCTGTGTGGGATTTAGCGTACCCGGGTCGATGTTCATATAGGGATCGAATTTTTCGATATACACGCTGTATCCCGCCGACTTCAAAAGTCTGCCGAGCGACGCTGCGACGATTCCTTTGCCGAGTCCCGAAACGACTCCGCCCGTTACGAAAATGAACTTGCTCATATGTGTGCCTCCGTGTGAATATTTGTGTCTTTTGTGTGCAATTTTGCGTTTTTTCGGGCTGTTTTTGCCTCAAAAAAACAAAAAAAAGGCGTTTTTTTTTAGCAACTTTCGTTTGCCAAAAAGAAAAACGCCTTTTCAGGTCCTTTTTTATTCGTTTCACGTCCTTTGAAAAAGCCTCGACTTCTGCCGAGCGACGTTTCCAAAACGACGGCTGCTTTTTCAAAAAACAGTTGTAATGATATCATATTTTCGCCGTATGTCAACGACTTTTTCGCAACTTTTTCAAAAAATATTCGCCGTATATTTTTATATACACACGCGTGCGGTTATATGCTCATTATCTAATGCCGAAGGAAGGGGGTGTCGCATTGAAGACCTTACGGATTTTTTGAGTTGAGCGAGACGATCTGCGCTTTGCAACCGATCTAACAAAAAATCCCGTCGCATGCGGCGGGATTCGTTTTGTCTTTTGTATATTTGTTATTAATCTTTTATCCTGTGTATAAAGGCGATTATTTAACCAAATCGATGAGAGCAAGTGCGCGTTTGAGTGCGAGTTTGCTGTTGACCTTGAATTGGAAGGGAACTTCTTCGTACACTTTCTTGTGACCGGTGGAAGTGTGGGGGGTGCGACCGTCGTTAAATTCTTCCGCGTCGGGGTCGAGAGGAAGGTTTACGCGCAACGACGTGCCGATGATCGTAATCTTTGCCACGATGTCGCCCTCGCGTCTGTATGTATCGCATTGCTTGCTTATTCTGCTCTTGATTTTCGGCGTACCCTTTGCCGTCGTTGTGAGCGCTTCTTTGAGGATTGCGTAACGCTCTTTGATTATGTCGTCCGCAAGCGCGTATTTCTCTGCAAAAGTGAGGCTCTTGCGCGCCGCTTTCTTTGCCATAACTTTGTCATAATCGAATTTTTTGCCCAAAGACGAGTGAAGATCGGTTACGTCTTCTTCAGGGGTGGCGTTTTGAGAGGAGCGCTCCGCACATTCTGCAAGCGAAATCTGAGGCTTGTTCATTTCCTCAAAAGCCGTTGCGCAAGGCAGGGCGACGTTCTTATCGCAAAACGCACAGTAATCGTATGCGCCGCACATGTCGCGGTGATTTGTTACGCTGTCGTTCCATTTTTGCTCGTCAAGTTTTGCTTGCAATGCAATCTTGTCCATCGTGTCTATGCTCCGTATGTGTTATTATCGTTGAAATTCGCAAGGCGGTCAGACCGCATTATCCAACCCAATTGACCATATTGTACACAAATAAATCGCGTTTGGCAAACATTTTGGCATTCTATTGCGATGTTTTTTTTGCGATTCGATTTTGTCTTAAACCGTTTTCGCTTATCTAACTTGCCCGAATGAATGCCGTGTCGCAAAAACCGACTATCTAAACAGTCCGATTGCTCGCAATGTTGCGTGCTCACTGCGCTTTCGCAGAATATTGACAAAAATCGAGTTTGCTGTTATACATTAAGAGTGGCGACAATGCCGAAAAAAATCCAAGGAGTTTTGTATGGACAACAAGTATAAAGGAACTCAAACGGAGAAGAATCTCCTCGAAGCGTTTGCGGGGGAGTCGCAAGCAAGAAACAAATATACCTACTTCGCGTCGAAAGCAAAAAAGGACGGTTTCGAGCAAATCTCGAATATCTTCCTCAAAACCGCCGACAACGAAAAAGAACACGCAAAAATGTGGTTTAAGGAACTTGGCGGCATAGGCGCTACCGCTCAAAATCTCGCAGCCGCCGCAGACGGCGAAAATTATGAGTGGACGGATATGTACGAGGGCTTTGCAAAAACCGCAGAGGAAGAGGGTTTTGCCGATTTGGCAAAGAAATTCCGTTTGGTCGGAGCAATCGAAAGGGCGCACGAGGAAAGATATCGCGCGTTGCTTCACAATGTCGAGGCGCAGGAAGTCTTCAAAAGGAGCGACATCAAGGTGTGGGAATGTCGCAATTGCGGTCATATCGTCGTCGGAACATCTGCTCCCGACGTTTGCCCTGTGTGTGCGCATCCGCAATCATACTTTGAAATCCGCGAAGAAAACTATTGATTTTTCGCGGGTTGAAACATTTTTGACAGCACAGAAACGGGAGCGTCTTCAAAAGCCCCTGTTTCTGTTTTGCGAAACAATATCGTCAACGTCGATGAACGTCATTTGGGTGTTTCAACTTGATTTTAATTGATGAAGTTTTCGTTCGGCAACGGTGTGCAATCGCAAGTTGAACGGAAAAGGGTTGTGGTATTTCGCCTGTCGGCTCATACCTCTGCACAAACTTCGGCACGCAAGG
>CAVBBF010000064.1:0-5778 GCA_963593735.1 Phascolarctobacterium succinatutens | reverse complement strand
TTCTTAGAGTGCGCGCTGCCGGATCTGTTTTGAATACGGCAAAAAGAGAACTTAGCGCATTAAAAGACGAAAATCACAAACGCGCAACCGAATTGCTGTTATCTTCGGATCTTTTTGGGGTAAATCTTGATATCGATAAAATTTTGGAATATTGGGAAAACAATTCGTTTTCCGTTGTAGGATTTGTTTGCGAAACATCGCTTCCGCAAGAAGGATTGTTGATTTACCAAAACGAGTTGGGCTGGTCTAACAAAGTACTAATAAAACAACTCAACTTTATTAACTATATATTGTAGTTAATATCTGCAAAAATCGTAAATAGGGAGAATAATGATGAAGAAAAAAATCCAATCGCATTCCTGTGTCTTTTGCCTATTTTGTTGCTGTTGGTGAAGACTATCCCAAAACCCCCAAGTGTTCCAAGAGGATTTTTATACCCATAAGGATGAGAATCGTGCCGCCCATAACTTCTGCGCTCGATTTGAATTTAAGTCCGAATATGTTGCCGATTCGCACGCCGACAAAGGATAGGGTGAAGGTAATCGCGCCGATAAGAGTAACGGCTTCGTATATGTTTACGTCGGGAAGTAGGGCGAACGTAATGCCGACGGCGAGTGCGTCGATGCTCGTTGCGACGGCAAGAGGGAACATCGTGAGGACGGAAAACGAGTCGTTTGCGTCGTTTTCTTCCTTTGAAAAGCCTTCTTTGAGCATTTTTGCGCCGAGAAAGGACAACAGCACGAACGCGACCCAGTGGTCAACCGACGTTATGTAACTCTCAAACGTCGAGCCGAGAAAATAGCCGATGAGTGGCATAACGGCTTGGAATATTCCAAACCACCCGCCCGTGACGAACATTTGCCACGTTTTGAGGTTTTTGGTGGAAAGACCTTTGCATACGGACACGGCAAAAGCGTCCATAGACAAGCCGATTGCAATCAAAATCAGTTCAAAATCACTCATTTTTCTCTCTCTTTTTTGGTGGATTTTGTTCGATTTTTGCGCCTTGAAATAAAAAAATCAAGCACGAAAACCGTGCCTGAGTCTCGACGTTTAAGGCAAGCCAGACCGAAAGGTCAGCGTGTTGACTTGCATCTCTACGAGATGTCTACTCCCTCGAAGCAAGCGTATGATACCACGAAAGGGCGGCGATGTCAAGTTTTGAATCCAATGGATTGTTTTATTGAATGTCGGTTTTTTCAATCCGCACGATTCGCTCGCAACGCTCTTTCATAGATTGACATAATTGAAAAAATTGTCCGATAGGATATGTAATACAACATGCTTGGCACAATGCGTATACACGATATGTTCGGCAGAATATGAAAAACGGACTTGAAATTCAAGTCCGCTTTTGAAAAGTCGTTTGTTTTGAAAAGTTCAGATTTGCGGCGCAAGTACGGGACGTTTTGCGTTTTGTCCGAGCACGAGTTCCTTTGTCGAGAGTTTGTAGAGTGCGGCGACGGGAAGTGCGCAAACGAACGTCGCAAGACAACCGCCGAGTTCGTAGGGAATGTCGGAAAGGAAGTATGCGCCGAACGGCACTTTCCAGATAAGCACGGTTGCTACGACGTAGACCCAGAAATACAAGAGTTCGGAAAGCGCAGCCATAGCGGCGTAAGAAATCACGCTCATATCCTCGTGCTTACGGTTGAAAACCTTGTAGCACACAAGGGGCATAGAATAGCCGATTGCGACGGTGAGAAGCCACCACTGAACTCTATAGAGTTCGGACGGAAACCACGCAATGCAACTGAGTTCGAAAACAATCGAATAAACGATTATCATAACCGCGTTTTTTGCAGGATTCATACAAGCGGCGCAAATCACCAAAATAGGGAATACGACGTTTGCAAACGGAATTTCCAAAATAAACTGGTCGTAGCACATAATGCCGAGCAACGTGAACATTGCAACCCAGCCTTTTAGTCCGCTCATTCTTGCCAAGCGTTCAGCCTTTTGTAAAGAAATACCTTTCATTTTGACACCTTTGGGGTTAATATAACCACCCTTGATATACTATCACCAAAACTTTGAGGTCGTCAAGCGTTCCCGCCGTTTCGTCCTCGCCAAACAAAGTTTGGAAGTTGGAGCATTTTGCATACGAGCCGTCCGCGCTTATATAAGCGTTTTCGAGGTTGTAAACGCCGTTTTCGAGCACCGCTTCGTGAAACATATAGAATCTGTGTTGGGATAGGCGGAAAGAAATCTTGTCCTGTCTGTCCTCGAAAAATTTGACGATAGACTCGTAAACCGTATTTCCGTAGCAAGGAATTTGCCATTCGCAAATCAATTCGCCGTCCGTTTTCGAGTGCGGGCGAGAATCCCCCTCGGAAATCTCGGTTTCAGAACTCGGATTGCGGAGTTCGAGAGAGAAGTAGAGTTGCTGTCCGTCAACAACGGCATACTTTGCGCCGTCGTTTGACGTTTCGTCGCCGCCCAAAACGCCGTTGTTGCACGCAAAAAGAGCAAGACAAAGCACGATTAGCGTTGCCGCCGTGCTAATTGCAAATAAAGCCTTTTTGCGTGTGTTCATATGCGCCTCATATAGAGAGTTATTTTCGGTGTTGCCGATTGTCTTTCTTTATTGCGATTTTCGGTTGCTTTCCTTTCGACTTCGATTATGTTTTGCCTATTATATTTTCGTTTAGCAAAGAGAAATGACGGACGTTGCGCTGCCGTAAGATCCGACGGGGGTCGGGGGAGTTTTAAGCCCTACTTCGGAAGCGTAAACGTAGCAAATCGCAACCGCCATATCTACGCCGTCCGCGAGGACATAATTGCCGTCGGAGTCTTTTTCGAGGGTGTCGACCCACTTTTGAAGTACGTTATACGTTTTGCCGTCGTCAACGGATTTGGTGTATTTGGTCATATCGATTCCGTTGAGGTAGCCGTACAAAATGCCGTATCTCGAATCGCCGTAAGAGCCGTATTGCGACACGATTTCTTTGCCGTAGTCGTCAAAGAGGCGGTCGAGGTTGATCATATCGTCGATTTTGAAGTTGTAGTTTGCGTCGCCCTTCGTATCGTCGTAGGGGTAGATGCCTTGCATTGTTTTTTCGTAAACGAGGCTGTATTTTTCCTCGCCTCTCAAAAGCGAGCCGCTTGCGAGGGGTCTGCCCGTAAAGCCAATCCAGTTGGGGCTGCCGACGTATTTTGTGAAGTTGCCTTCGTCGTCCGTGTCATAGTAGGAAAGAAGCGCATTGACGCTTGTCGGTGCGTTTGCTTTTATGTTTGCGTTGAGGTTTGCAAGGGTGAGGACAATGCTGCTTGCCTTGTCGTAGCCGTATGCCGTGCCGTAGTAGGTGGCGGAAGAATCGGCGGTTTTGAGGTAGTTGACGATTTTTTCGACGTATTTGTCAAAGGATGCGTCCGTTTTGTTGGTTGCGGACAAATATTGCTTGTATTGATTGTACATAAGCGACCAACTGTACGCATAGTCCACGATGCTTTGCCAACCGTTTTTGCTCTCGTGAACTTCGCCGTTCCACTCGTAACTCGATTTGGTGTAGAGGGGGCAACCGTCTTTTTCGTAGAGTTCGTCCGAAAGGTTGCCGTTATCGTCGATAACGCTGTCGATTTTTTGCAAATTCGTCTTGAAAGATTGTGCGTCCGCTTCCGTGTAGACGTTGCCTTTGAGGTATCTCGAATACATAAGCGGCACTCTTGCTTGAGTTGTTGCAGTGGATTTTTCGGTTGAAAATGCAGTGCTAACAAGGAAGTTGTTGATTGAAATTTTCAAACTTTGGCTGAGTGCGTCGGGTGTAGGCGTTTCGTCTTTGGGATTGCACGCGACGAGCGCAATCGTAAGCACGAGCGCAATCGCGAGAGCCAAACACAAAATCTTCGTGTTTCTGTTTTTCATAGGTTATTCTCCTTTTTCAAAATCTCGATACGCTTTGCAAAGCGAAATTTGTGTTTATATTCTCGCTATGCTATCGCGAATCTCGAAATTGGTTTTTCAAGATTCTAACCGCCTGTTTTTACTGTTTTACGCTTTCGGCAAGGTGAAAATCAAAGTGCTTTCCGTGCAAATTCTCGACGTTATAAAAACAAAAAACGCACTTTTGGTGCATTCCCTCATTGCGTGCGTATAGGGCAAATCGGGAACGCGTTTTTGCCTTGACGACGCTCAAATACGGCAGACTTACTGACTTATGAAAAAACGCGCGGATAAAATACTGCGGTGTCTTTCAAATACAGCAATGGCGGTTGTTCGGGAATCGAACCCGATGTCCAAATCTACTCAGCATAACAACTTTTCAAACCGTATTCTATTCAGTTGAGATTATAATAGCATCAAATTTAAACTTTGTAAAGGCGTTGCGGTGTCGTTTGATAAGGATATTTGAAAAATCGCCTTTGTCGCAAAATATGCGAAAAGTCACAGCGCAAAAATCGAATATCGTGCGAAAATGCCTAAAAAGTGCGCAAGAACGTTGTAAAAGAGTGCAATTTCAAACGTATTGCGCAAAAATGAGTGTTGACCTCAAAATAATCGGGTGCTATACTTGTTGGCGGCAGGTGAAAGTATGAAAAGTGCTATTATCGGACTGGGCGTTATAGGCAAAGTGCATTACGACACCTTGAAAAATCAAGGCGAAGACATCGTCGCAATTTGCGATATCGACGAGGGCAAACTCGCCTCGTTCGATGCCGAAAGAAAGTATACGGATTATAAGCGAATGATAGAGGACGGCGGAATAGACGTTGTCCATATCTGCACGCCGCATTATCTGCACGTCGACATGTCGATTTTCGCCCTCGAACACAACGTAAACGTGCTTTGCGAAAAGCCGCTTTGCATAAATTATGAGGACATCGAGCGCATACAAAAGGCGCAAGACGAATCGAAGGCGACGTTCGGCGTATGCTTCCAAAACAGATTCAACAATTCCAGCGTTTTTGCAAAGGAATATCTAAAAGACAAGAAAATAAAATCCGCGCTTGCCCTCGTGCTTTGGCACCGTGACGCGGCGTATTACGCTTCGGGCGCATGGCGAGGCAAAAAGGCAACGGAAGGGGGCGGCGTGTGCATAAATCAGGCGATCCACACCCTCGACCTTTTGCAATGGATTTGCGGTATGCCCGAACATATCGAAGCAAGCACCGAGAACGTGTCCCTTCAAGGCGTGATAGAGGTTGAGGACACGGCAACCGCGATTCTTTCGGGAAAGGATTATAAGGCGACGTTCGTTGCAACCAACGCCATGCAATCGGATTTGCCCGTCGAAATAACTTTCGGCTACGACGGTCACAGTTTGAAAATGCTTCCCGACAAAGTGCTTATCGACGGTGAAGTGGTGGACTACGAAAAAGACGTAAAGTGGCAAGGCAAGATGTCCTACGGCAACGGACACGAGAAACTGATACGCAACTTTTACGAGTGCGTTCAAAGCGGCAAGAACTTTGAAATCGACGCCTACGAAGCCGCCAAAGCGATAAGAATAGTTCTCGCAATATATAAGAACGACGGTTGTAATGTTTCCGTTTGCTAACAACATTTTTAATTAAAATTTCCCCTTTCCTCAGGTGTTTTCCCTATCGCCGTTCCCCCTCTGCACAAGTTTGAGGGAACCCACGCCGACCGCGTAGCGGGGGACAACACTGACGCGATTGACTTCGTAGCAATCGCTAGTTCGTTGCAAGCAACGAACGGTGGACGGGTTGTTAGCAATACAAATCGGCTGAAAGCCGTGTCACCGTCCTTTGTGTGCCAGCTACGCACCCAAACGGCACAGTCGGACGGTACTAATCGTCGAGCTTCGACGCTCGCTT
>CAVBBF010000063.1:2983-6014 GCA_963593735.1 Phascolarctobacterium succinatutens | reverse complement strand
CCCTTAAAGAGGGAGACTAGTTATTGGCTTAATTGTGTTAGATTAGTCGATATCTTTGTTGTTAATTATACCGTTTATTTTATCAATATAATAAGGTTGATTCTTGAAGTATTTGTTTCTATAATGTTCTTTTAATAACCCAACTACTGAAATATTTATGCCGCATAAGATCGCTGTCGCTATCAAAATACACTTATCTATCATTTTATTCTGAAGGCAAACATGTACCGATATGATAATTATAATTAATGAAATTGATAATGCGTATGTTATACAACAACATATAAATGCTGGTAAATATGTTCCCTCATTCGGTTGTTCTATAGATGGCCCAAAAGCTGATTCGTTTTTACGATCTGATGGAAACCAAAGAGGAATTCTTTTTGTTTTTACTTTCTTTTTCATGCTATAATTAAGAAACCCATCCATTGCTCTAATTAGAACGAACGCAAAAACAAGAAAGTAGAATACCACACAACAACCGACTATGCAAATCATACCCACCTCAAAACACCAATTATTGCATTGCTAAATTCTCCGCCTGCAGCACCAATCAGCACGGCTCTAAACAGCTGCGAAAGACTTACACCCACAGCATTAATAATAGGGGAATCATACGCAAGTGCGCCCTTTCCTCCTGCCCATCCTGCCAATCCACCTGTAACCATATTGATGCAAAGTTCAGTAAATACAGGCTCCGTTCCGCTAATTTCGCATGAGGCCAAATATGAACAACCGCTTATAAAGGCATTCCCGAAGATTTGTCCGCCCAAAGGCACACCTGATGCAGCTAAGGCACCGCTAATGCCACCAGCGACAGTACTAACAACCATATTATCTGCTATCGCATCCAAATAATTGCCTGTTTCTTGTCCTTGAATAATACCATTCGCAATGCCTGTTGCCATACCAACGCCCGCACCTATTGCTGCGCCTGTAAAAATTACTGCAGCAGTGCCCGCTGTTACAACGGACGCCACAACCAAAGTCGCTACAACAAAAACTGAGAACAATATTTTGCCTATGGCTTTTAGCTTTTTCTTTTTCGTTCCTTCGGGATCTGAAAAAGATACGGGATTATTACCACAATATGCAAACAAATTCATTTGTTGTGCATTATCAGGACGGATATATGCGATGTTATCGGCATTGAGCCATCTGCACCATTCAGGCACATAATAACGAGTATGGCAATAGAACATTCCGCTTTCCTTATCAAAGTAGTAACCCTTGTACAAGAACGGATTGATTGCCGCCAGACCATTCGTGTCTTGCATGACAGATACGCTACCATATGCCGAACAATTATACTTTACTACAAACTTACCGTCGCTGTCAATAATGCCCGTGATGTTTTGCAAGAAATCCCTTACATAGAAGTATTTGCTACTACCATCTTTGATAAATCCGAAGAGTTCATCGTTTTCGTCATACAAGAAGTCAAGGCGATAAGACGGTGCGATTTCGCAAATCAATTTGGTGCCTTCATACACAAACTTGGTGGTTGCACCTGCTGCGGATTTCTTCTCAATGCGCAAGCCTTGCTCGTCGTACTTGTACGTGAAATCATTGCCTGAATCCTTGTATCTTACAAGGCGTCTTCCTTCAAAAGTGAACTCTTTATCTTTGAAAGATTTGGGATTCAACGGATTGAGATCATCGTATACGACCGCATTTGTTCCGACTTTTACAAGTCTGTCTTTGACGGTTGTATCATACGACATTGTAGTGGAACCTGCTTGCGTAATATTTCCGTTGGAATCATAAGCAAAAGCTGTGCTGTCTTCTTTTGTCAAAAAGCCTCTTGCGTCGTATTCGTATGAATGTCCGCCGTGCATCGTGCCTGCAATTTTCGTTACATTGCCGAGCTTGTCATAAGAATATTCTCTTGTGAACTTTCCGCTTGCCGTATCAAAGGTCTCCTTTGCAATACGTTGAGACAAATACTTCGTGTCTTGACGGGTTTTGTAATCAATGGTTTTGGTCATAACTTTGTCGCTACCGTTTTTAATGCGAGATTGCTTCAACATGCCAAAGTCATCAAATTCATTTGTCGTCGTAATGCATTTAAGGTCTTGTACAAGGTTGCTTATCGTTGCCTCCGAACAATATGCATTGCTTGTGCACAACATTTCGATTTGGCCATAAAGCGGATAGCTTTCATAGCTGGTACCCGTGCAATGTCTAGTGCTTTCCTCGTCGTATCTTCTACCGATTTGGAATTCGATATTCGAGAAATTCATTGAACTTACAGAAAATTCTTGTACTCTACCATTGAAGTATACTCTGAGTTTGCCTTTCTCGCCGCTAAAACCGTATGAAGATGGAATAGAACGTTCAAAGGACAAACCAATCGTACACCATTCGTTATTCGGCATTTCAAAGTAAGAACCGTAATCTTCTCCATTATGTCGAGCAAGAATTCGACCTTCTCGATCTCTATACAATCCAAGCATATTTCCGTCCGCGTCCTTTCCTTCAAACAAGTATTGATATTCTACATCTACATTGGTATATGCACGCATAAAAACCGTGCCAGAACCACTTTGTCCAAATTTGTATGCCAACTCGGTGCCATCGGCAACATAAACGTAATGTCCAATGCTAGAATTGAACGTAAACGACTTGTCCACATCCTCGGGAACGCCATCTCTTCTACGGTATTTTGTCGGCTTTGTGCCTTTAAGGGACATGACGCTATTATTCAAGGGGAACACATCGAATTGAGAATCCGTGGCTTCGCGAGGTGCATAAACGATTGTTTCGCTTATATCAAGCGTTTTTGCTTGGGCGTCAATATACTGGCAATTTTCGATATAATCTTTCGTTATGTTGTAAAAGCGTTTGATTATTGTATAACTATCGTTCCATCTTGGAGAAATAGCCAAACAAGTGATTTGACCTGAAAATGAGCCTTCAGAATTGCCGTCATATCTATGTCCGATATAATAAATCGGATTCGGGGCGACATCGATTTTAAGTAGAGTTTTTGTTGACGTATAGAATCTCGTTTCGGCATTCAACGTTAAAC
>CAVBBF010000063.1:0-2973 GCA_963593735.1 Phascolarctobacterium succinatutens | reverse complement strand
ACGTTAAACTGACTTCACAGTTTGGAGAAGTGCCTTCATCATGACGAAGATAGAAATTCAACGCAAAGAAGTTCCATTTATCTGCGAGCGCGTTTCCTTGCGTCATCAAAAGAATGCGAGGAGAAGCATTTTTTTCAAGTATTTCGAGATACAGACTGCCATGATCGATATAAACAGAATAGTGTGATTTTATAGCCGAACTGCCTTGAACACCAAAGATATAACGTTTCGTGTTAATGTCAGAAGTCTTAAACCAGAATTTCACACAACCCAATTCATAGTTGCCAACGGTTTGATCAGTAAGTTGATATGCCAAAGTTTGATCAGCTTTCAAGTCGATGAACGGCAAAGCGCCGTCTTTTCCGAAAGTATACGCCGTGTCGTTTATGAGTTTACATGTCGATTCACCGTTTATTACTTTTGCACTTTTGTCAAAAATACAGGCATGAGCACCATTATCTCTCAAACGAAGAGCCATTTTTGACGGATGTACGCTTTGAGAACGAGATACGTTTTCATGCGTTTCATACACCGTACGATTTTGCACTTTTTTTGCAACGCTATTCTTATTGCCGACATTGTCGTAAGAGTATTTTATTGTGGATATGTCGTTACTTATAGATTTAACGTTTCCGTTATCATCGTATTCATATACACTTAGAGCTTTGCCTTGTGCATCACATATCTTTACCAATTGATTCAGAGTGTTATAAACATAAGAAAATCTCAAAGACTTTGTGCCGGAAGGCGTTACATAATGCACTTTTGAAATATGATTCTTTTTATTATATTCAAACTCAAAAGAGTCACCGCTTGCCCCTTGCTTTTGCGACAACACATTGCCCGTCTTGTCGTCATAAGTGTATGCAAATGCAACAACGCCGTTTATTTTGACTTCGACAAGGTTGCCCTTATAGTCGTAACCAAATTCGTATTTGCTGCCGTTTTTAAGCGTTACAGAAGACAGTTGGCGTTTAACATTATAAGTGTAAGTTGCTTTTGAAAGTTCCTTATTGTCTTTGCGAAGAATCATTGATTTGACGAGATCATCATAGTATTCAAACGATGTTGCTGCACCCAAAGCATCCATTACAGAAACAAGTTGGTCTTTATTGTACGTGCTAGTCGAGACACATTCGTTGAACTCGTCGTATTCTTTTTCTACATGTCTGCCATCTGACGTGTAAGTTTTCCTCGTTTCTATAATCTTATCTTTTGCCTCATTGCTAAGAGTTTGTTTCGTCAAAAGCGACGGATGCGCACTGCTATACTCATTTGCGATTTCAATACCGTATGCGCTGGTCGATTTAGTCGGATAGCCTTTGCTGTTGTGTTCAAATTCTTGAATTGTGGTATCAAAATCTGTTATTTGTTTGGGGGTACTACCTGTAGAATACGAGATTTTAGCCTTTTCTCCACATTTAGAAATAAGAGTTGCATTGTTGTCGGAATTGTACTCATAAAAAGCGCCAAAGTCTTTTTTGACAATTTGAATTCCACCGAGTTCTATTGCCGTATCACCGACCAAGGAAATAAAGAATCTTACAGAATCTTCTGTTCTCGTGCAGGTTGCGCCGAGCAATACTGCTTCAAAGTTTTCATCTGCAACAGGCTTTTTAAATGTATCGACATCTTTATCCCCAATTTGCATTTCTATTCTTGTATACCCGGAAGAAGAGTAGTTTTGCTTTTGTCTGCCCCAAAAAACCGCCGTAATATTATCGGTAGCAACACAATCAACGGGAACTTCAAAAATAATATATCCGCTTCCGGAACCGGTATGTTTAAACTCGTATACAGAATCTCCCAAAAGATTTTTCCATTTGTCTTCCAAGTTCGTAACCTTTTGTCTTGTTACATTGGTCAAACTAAAACTTTCCATCGACATTCCCGAAAAGTAATTCTTTTTTGCACCTTTAACAAGGAATGGAGAGCTTTGCGACATCAAAAGCTTCGTTTTGCTGTCATATTCGGTTTCAACAATATAATTATCACTATCCAATTGAAAAAGGGGAAGACCAGTGTTATCAAAATAATACTCAATTGAATCGCCTTGCCAGTTAGTTACTTTTGTCATATTGACCGAATATTCAATCTTTGTTTCAAGGGCATTTGCAAAATTATCACTATATACCTTTGATACCTTTTCAACTCTTCCGTTGACAAATGAAAACATAAGTTGATGTTCGGTAATATGATCGTATACAGACATACTGGAATCATCGTATTCAATAACAGTTTTGGCCTTAATAGTGCCCGCTGCGGTTTTATAGGTAAGCATTGTCAAGCGTTCAGAATTATATGACAAAACAACGCAGTCGCGAATATCACCATTAACCAGATACTGAATTTCTCCAATTTTGCCATCAGAATTAGGGATGAAGCGAATAAGGTCACCTTTTTGATTTTTAATGGTTTTTGTGGTTGCTACAAAATCAAGATCAAAAATATCTCCTGATTTCGTTGTAATGCGGCTGGGATAATCAGAAATCGTTCCATATATTCTCTTGTTTTCATCTTTGTCACACAATTCAACGTGGTATGAGATCTTGTAGTTATCATCATATACAAACGTTGCTTTCGTTTGTGTTTCTTGATTCCACTCGCCTACGTTGTACTCGTCAATAGAGCCATCAGCATTTTTAATTTGAAGTTTCTTGTCGCCAACCAGACTTTTTTGAGCAAAGAAATTCAACTTGAATCCCTTACCAAATATTCCATTTTCATCCTTGTCCTGATGATTGTATATAAGACAAGAACTGAATGGGCTCAACCCCGATGTCGAAAGAAGCGGTACCGTGATGTGTAAGTTTGCATCAGCTTTAAACAGATTTACGTTTGTTGTCACATCTCCAACTTTTTCTGTAAATTGTTTGGTATAACTTTTTAATCCTTTATTCATTGTTTTTATCTCCTAAAATATTTTTTTGTAAGTTGTAATTTCTTTAACTATCCAATCGCCCACATATTGAC
>CAVBBF010000062.1:0-6108 GCA_963593735.1 Phascolarctobacterium succinatutens | reverse complement strand
ACGAGGCGGATTGCCTTGCAAACGCCGAAGTCCAAACACGTGAGGAAGGGGGAAGTTTCAATTTGAGGTTATGTATTGTTTTCTTGTGAGATAAAACAGAAATGTATAATTTCAAAAAAAACTATATTTTTTGTCGGTAAACTCAATAATCCTTTCTGCCTGTCAGATAGTCCAAATCTTCCGAAAAATAATCGGCGATTTTGCATAAATTTTCAATCCCGATTTCTCGTTGACACAGTATATATCGCGACAATGTTTGTTGCGGTATGCCTATCTTTTTCGCCACCGAACTTACGCTTTCGTTCTTTATCAATTCTTTCAATCGTTCGGCAAATTTTTCTGCGTACATACTTTTATTTTCCCTCGTTTTTATGAAATCTTACACCGAACGGTGTTGAATACTTGACACTACACCAAACGGTGTGATATTCTAATCGCAAGAAGTAATAGGCGGAAACATTATGAGAAAAAACAGATTTTGCGCTTTTATCGTTATTTTCGTTCTGCTTGCGGTTGTTTTGCCGATATTCACGGCTTGCGATTCAACACCGAGCGAAATTGAAATTTCGGATACCGAGTTCGTTTGTTTGGACGAAAGCACGGTGAAACTTACGGTCACAATCAAGAACAATACGAGCGGCTCGCTTACGGCTTCTTACAAAGCCGCAATTTATAGAATATCGGAAAATTCGAGAGAAATTATCGACACGCTTCAATCGAGCGCGGTGACTCTCGCTTCGGGCGAAAGCGGTGTAGTGTATTGCTATTTGCGCGAGTACGTGGGAAAATTCGACGATAAAAGAAAGTTTGAAGATTGCTACGATTACGAAATCACGAAGTGGAATATAAAAACCGCATAAACGCCGTTTATTATCCGCTTTTTTTAACGTGCCGTAGGCACGTTTTTTTTATTAAAAACAAATTAATTTGACATATTGATAAAAATTTACTTTTTTTTGCGGAAAATTGATGTATAATGATAATAGGGGTGAATGGGCTATATCGCCTTTTGCTCACCCGTCACGTACGATTTGGTACGTTGGGCGGATTCGCAAAAGGGTGTTTTCTTGTTCTTCATCTGTTTAGCGCATTATAATTGGGGGTGCGTACTTATAAACGGAAAGTCTAAATGGGCTTGATTTTTGAGGAGAGGTATGGTACAATTCAATCGATAAAAAGTATTCGAATGGAATACAACGCCCGTCAACGCTGGACACCTACGAACAAACACAAGAATTGAAAAAAGCGGGCAAGGAGAGTTGACAAGGTATGAGCAAATTGCGACAATCGTTAGCAAGCAAGCAAGCAAGCAAGCAAGCAAGCAAGCAAGCAAGCAAGCAAGCAAGCCATAAGTCCGCCCTTTTTGGGTTTAATACAACAAAATTAAGCGCACTGCCACATAGGTGAAAATCTATGATCTATGGGGCGGTGCGCTTTTGTTATATTTGCCTAACGGCAAGCGATATTCTCGCAAAGCGAGAGTGAAATGCACACGATGTGTGCGTGAAATTGTGACTAAGGCACAGTGAAATTGCACACTGCGTGTACAGTTAAGGTGGATTCCAATCATCCATATGTCATTGCGAGGGAACAAAGTGACCGTGGCAATCAAGGCAACGCCGCATAACGCTTCGCTGGATTCCCACGTCGCTACACTCCTCTGAATGACGAAAGGGTGGGACACCCACACCTGATTGTGCCTTTGGCACAGTGTGTCTCGCAATGACAAGTGGATAATTTAAAATCTTCCGCAACCCAAACGCAGTTTGGATATCACCCGAGCATAGCGAGGATATCACCGTTGCGACAGCAACGATATCACCCACGCAGTGGATATCACTGCGGCGAAGCCGCAATACAACTGCACAAAGTGCAATATCACTGTGCCGCAAGGCACAACAAATATATCCCCACCAAATGAAAAGGAGATAATATCATGACAAACAAAACTTACAAATCCAAATTCTTGGCGATTGCACTATGTTTTGCAATGTGCCTTGCGCTTATGCTCGGCGTTGTTTTTGCAAGCGGAGCGAACGTGGCGTATGCAGAAGAATCAGCATATCAAACAATCGGCGGCACGGTAGATGGCAGTGGCACGGGTTGGTCATTTGACAGCGCAACGGAAACACTGACATTGGACGGATACAACGGCAAAGCAATTTCTCTGACCGATGCCGTCAAAAAAGTCGTGTTGAAAGGCACAAATACCATTACGCTTAATGCGCTTACCAACACGTCCAGCAAATGGGCTGTGGCACTTTATGGCAACGATTTTGAAATTACAAGCGACGACACAAGCGCAGGCAAGTTGACAATCAATGCGGATTTAAGCGCGGTTACGCTTACCGAATCTTCTTACACAGTATTTGGCATCGGAATCAAAAGCGGACTTAAAATAAGCGGTAATGCGGCAGTCGCTATCAATGTCAAAGGACAAGGTGTACTGTACGGAATCGGTTTTCCTACATTTTTTGCCGCAACCCTCAACGGTATTGCGGTGCAAGACAAGGCAACAATTGACGTGACAACCGAAGTTGTGGGAGAAACAACATATCAAAGTTATGGTGTGTATGTCGACAACAACACCGAAAAAGGGATAAGTTTTTCGGGAGAAGGAGCAAAAAACATCACAATGAAAGGAAATTCCAAGTCGTGGGGTGTAGGTACAAGCCACATCGATATTTCGGGTACAGGGAAAGTGACGATCGATATGCAGGTTGACTGGTCGAGAGGTCTCCTTGCTTCTCACGGCGTTACTATAAAAGACAACGCGAACGTGGAAATAAAAAATGCTTTGTGGGGAATCATAGGCAACGGAAAAGGCGCAAGCACAGAGACATGTTCTACAAAAGACTACAAACTCTACGTGGAAAACAGCACTCTTACAATCACTTCCGATGTTGAACGTTCCTGCGGAGTGGATAGCGACAGTAACGCAACACTTCTTCCGGTTAATATCAAAAATAGTAAGGTGACGATTTCGACAAAATCCACTTGTATCCATGCAGGAGGCAGCACTTTTAATGTTTACGGAAACAGCGTAGTGGATTGCTTAACCGCAGGAGAAATGGCCGTTTCTACCCGTGACGGAAGCACAAAAAATGAGTTTTCTTTATCCGACGGCGGAAGTGTAACGCTGAAAAGCGAGCAAAGCACGCAATATGTGTGGAGTAACGGGGCTATAGAGTTCGGAGCAAATACAAAACTTATACAGGGCTCGCCATATAATACTATCTACAACGATACGCGATATTATTCTCTGAAAGGCACACCGTCCGTTTTGAAGTTTGCATACAGCACAACCACGACTACGGCAAGAGTTGCAGGTAGTAGCGGTAGAGAGGTTATTGTAAAAGGAACAAAAGGACAAGAAATTACGCCAACGGACGTGGTGCTGACCATTGCGGACGATACATTTACGGGTGTGAACGCAAATGACGTCGTGACAACTTGGTTTGAGAATATGCCGTCGGGACTTATTGCAAAAGTTAAATCGGTCAGCGCCGACAACACGGTTGTGACAATCACGGTGAGCGGAACACCGACGGAAACGTCCAACAATGATATGATAGTCATAATTCCCGCGGACAAAATGACTACGGCAACGGAGGCTGTCAATGCGGCAATAAAAGAAACCGTTTATAATTATTATACTTCCAAATTTGCAGTCGGCACATCCATTGCGGAGCCTACCGTTGTGACAGAGTTTGTCTATGACGGCACTATGAAAACTTGCGTGGAGGGCGGATTCGGTTACACAGTAAGAAACAACACGGCAACCAATGCAGGAAGTTATAAAGCGGAACTCACTTTGAACGACGGCTACACTTGGACAGACGGCACAAATGCAAAAAAGGAAATAGACTGGGAGATAAAAAGACAACCTGTCACGGGCGTGAGCGTCGAGTTGCAAGGAGTGACGGACGGCAAAATCGTGTATGAAGGCTATGAACTTAAACCGAAGGCGACTGTTAAATTTGCCGACGGAACAAAAATGACGGAGAGCGATTATAAGGTTGAGTATGCCAATACCAACGCTGTGGGCACGGCAACCGTAACGGTGAAAGCGAACGGAAACTATGCCTTTGACGACATTACGCTCAACTTCGAGATTGTGCTTGCCTCTACTCCTGCGCCTACGGGTCTAAAAGGAATCGCCCCGACCGCACAGGACGGCACGGACGGCAAAATCACGGGTACGACAAGCAAAATGGAATACTCGACGGACAAAGAGTTCACCTCTCCCGTCGATTGCGCGGACAGCGAAACAACGGGACTTTCACAGGGTGTGTACTATGTGCGCTTCAAAGCGACTGCGACAACGGCGGCGAGCGACTATGCAACCGTCAACGTCAAGTTCTTCTCCGTAACCGTAACGGGCGGCTCGGGTACGGGCAAATATCGCGAGGGCGAAACCGTCACCGTTACGCTCGGCGAAATCCCTGCGGGCAAAACGTTCAAACAATGGGATTTTGCGGGCGTGAGCATTAGTGCGGAAGATATGGTAAAAGACAGTTTCACGTTCACAATGCCCGACAAAGACGTGAAAATCACGGCTCTTTACACCGACATCGAATACAGCGTGAACATTGTTTCGGGCAGTGCGGATAAGACAACCGTTAAATACGGAGATACAATCACTCTCACGGCAGACGAAGCGCCCGAAGGCAAAGAGTTCAAGGGCTGGCAGGACGCAAGCGGAAACATCGTTTCAACGGACGTTGAGTACAAATTCACCGTATCGGGAGAAGTCAACCTCACGGCGGTGTATGCGGATAAAGCCGTTGAACCTGTCGATCCGACAGATCCTACCGAACCTACAATCGACAAGGAAGAGCCGAAAGGACTTTCGGGCGGAGCGATTGCCGGTATCGTTGTCGGCAGCGTTGCGGTGGCAGGCATCGGAGGATTTGCAATCTTCTGGTTTGCGGTGAAGAAAAAATCCTTTGCAGACCTCGGCGTTGCAATCAAGAACGGTTGCCGCAAGGCGGGCAATTTCTTCAAGAAACTCGGCGAGAAAATCAAATCGCTGTTCAAGAAGAAATAACGCCAAGAAGGCAGAACAACCAAATAGAAATTGGCAGGGAAGTCCGATTGCGATCGGGCTTCCTTTTATTAAAAACAAATTAATTTGATATATTGATAAAAATTTACTTTTTTTTGCGGAAAATTGATGTATAATGATAATAGGGGTGAGTGGGCTATATCGCCTTTTTGCCCGCATAATTCGAAATATGTTCCGCAATCGGAACGAAAATTTTTATTAATAAAAGAGGTATGTTATGAAAAACATCGACTTGACAAAGTACGGTATCACCGGCACTACCGAAGTGGTCTACAACCCGTCCTACGAGATGCTTTTTGCAGAGGAAACCAATCCCTCTCTCACAGGCTACGAAAAAGGACAAGTCAGCGAACTCGGCGCAGTCAACGTTATGACCGGCGTTTACACGGGTCGCTCGCCCAAAGACAAATTCATCGTTGTTGACGACAATTCCAAAGACACAGTTTGGTGGACTTCCGACGAGTATAAGAACGACAATCACCCCGCGTCGCAAGAAGCGTGGAAAGCCGTCAAAGACATCGCCGTCAAGGAACTTTCAAACAAGAGATTGTTTGTCGTAGACGCATTCTGCGGCGCAAACAAAGATACGCGTATGGCAATCCGATTCATCGTCGAGGTTGCTTGGCAAGCGCACTTTGTCAAAAATATGTTCATCAAACCCACCGAAGAAGAACTTGAAAACTTCGAGCCCGACTTCGTCGTCTACAACGCTTCCAAAGCAAAAGTGGAAAACTACAAGGAACTCGGTCTCAACTCAGAAACCGCAGTCGTATTCAACATCACAAGCCGCGAGCAAGTCATCATCAACACTTGGTACGGCGGTGAAATGAAGAAGGGTATGTTCTCAATGATGAACTACTATTTGCCCCTCAAAGGCATTGCGTCTATGCACTGCTCGGCAAACACCGATATGGAAGGCAAAAACACCGCAATCTTCTTCGGACTTTCCGGCACGGGCAAAACCACTCTTTCCACCGACCCCAAACGCCTTCTCATCGGCGACGACGAGCACGGCTGGGACGACAACGGCGTGTTCAACT
>CAVBBF010000061.1:0-6911 GCA_963593735.1 Phascolarctobacterium succinatutens | reverse complement strand
TTGAGGGAACCCACGGCGTCCGCTCCGCGTGGGGCAACACTGACGCGATTGACTTCGTAGCAATCGCTAGTTCGTTGCGAGCAACGAACGGCAGACGGGCTGTTGGCAATACAAATCGGCTGAAAGCCGTGTCACTCGTTCACGGGCGAAAAAAATCCACACTCGCCCGTTCACTTGTACTTATCGTCAAGCTCGACGCTCGCTACGGTCATCGCCTTGCGATTCCAATTCCGTCTTCGAAGTCGCACATTCCGTGTCCGAGTAGGCTTCGAATAAGTTTTCGTTTCGGGTGCGGGTGCACCCCACCCGTAACTAATTATTGTTAGTTTAAGTTAATTTAAATTTTTTAATATCCTTTTTAGGGCGGACAAATCGAAATCAGGCACGTATTCTTCCGTTGCGCTGTCAAGTTCTTGCGAAAATCCGCTTTGCAATCCTGCGTCGAAAAACATTTGCGTTGCCTTATCGTATTCGTCTTCGGTTATGCGCCTCGACAAAACGGGATGATTTTCGACATTAGGCGTGGGGAAATACTGCCCCATAAGCGAAACGTACATCGTATCGTCAATCGAAGATATATCTTGCAGCACTCCTCTCGTGTTTTCAAGCGCGCAAGGCAAAACGAGGTGCCTTACTATGATGCCTTTTTTCATCATTCCATTGTCGTCGAAAACGTCCTCGGGTTGCTGTCGGCGCATTTCTCTTATTGCTTCGAGAGCGACTTCTCTATACCTCTTTGCGCGCGAATATTCCCACGCCAAATCGTTGTCGGAATACTTGAAATCGGGCAGATAAATATCCACCAAACCTTCGAGTTTTTTGAGATTCTTCACGGTTTCGTATCCGCTGCTGTTCCACACAATCGGTATTTTAAGTCGTCGTTTTGCAACTTTAAGCGTGTCTTTGAGAAAATTCGTATAATTCGACGGCGTAACGAGATTTACGTTGTGCGCGCCTATTTTTTGAAGATAAAGCATAAGCGACACAAGTTCGCTCTCGCTCACTTCGAGTCCTTTGCCCTCGTGCGAAATCTCGTAGTTTTGGCAGAACAGACAGCGCAGATTGCACCCCGAAAAGAAGATAGTTCCGCTACCCCTCTCGCCCGACAAACACGGTTCTTCAAAATGATGCAATCCGACTCTGGCAATCTTGTACATAATACACCGACTTTGTGCTTTGAACTTTCTTCCGCACGCAAGCATACTCCATAAATAGACTTCAAATGAGCGTTCTTTTCGGGCGTGGGCAAAGCCCACCCTCAATTATTAATTATTCATTATTAATTATTAATTAAAAATCATTGCTTGCAAATGATTTTGTTATATTTTTCGTCCATTCACTTGGACTATCCGTCAAGTTCGACACTCATTTTCTCGTAACCTTGCGATTCGTGTTCATCCTGAAAACAGAAATCTTTGTCTTTAAGCAGACTTCAAATGAGCGTTCTTTTCGGGCGTGGGCAAAGCCCACCCTCAATTATTAATTATTCATTATTAATTATTAATTAAAAATCATTGCTTGCAGATGATTTTGTTATATTTTTTCGTCCACTTTGCAAGTTTCTTTTCGTCGTAAACGGCAGGAATTCTCTTTGCAATGTTCTTCGCTTTGAGGCTTCGCGTAAGGCAACCGACCGCTTTGCAGACGAGTCCGAAATGTCCCAAAAGCAGAAACGCTTTTTTGATTATCGACTTTGCGCTCAACTTCGGCTTTTCGCCGCTCGTGTCCGTCGTGACGAGCGCAAGGTCGCTCTTCTCGATAAGTCCGCCGCCGAACACCCAGTCTATCGTCTTTGGGTCGAGCGACAACGCCCAACGTTTGAGTACGTCCACAAACGCAAAGTCCGTGCCGAGCGTGGTCATATACTTGTGGTAGAATCCCCACATATTCTTTGCCGTAAACTCTGTGACGTTATTTTCTTCGACGTAGTCGGCAAACATTCTGCCTGCTTTCATCGAGGATTCGATTCCGCTGCCCATAAGCGGCATAGTCATAAACGCGCTGTCGCCGAGCGCGACGTAGCCGTCCGCAACCGCTCTTGCAATGGACATACGAAGGCAAATTTCAACCTTTTTCTCGCTTACGAGTTGATTGCCGAGTATCGGATTGCTTGCGCGCAACGCTTCGAGAGTGTATTCGATTTCATCGTCCGTAAGTTCGCCCACTCTGCCGATAAGCACGTCCACGAGATTGTCTTCGTTGAGGTTGCACCAACTTATGCCGACGCTTCCGAGATGTTTGAGATACAACGTCGAATTGATTTCGGGATCTCTCGTCGTCGTTCCCTCTACCTTTTTGAAAAACGCACGATAGCCGTACATAACGTCGTTCTTTGACGGTTGCGCCTGAATCTCGAATTTGTTGGGAACTTGCGCGCGGAAGGGCGAACGCATACCGCTTGCGTCTATAACGAGGTCGAAAAACTGCTCTTTGCCCTCTGCGCATATTCCTACGACAACGTCGTTTTGAATGGCAAGAGATTTGACTTCGGTCTCGAACACGAGTTTGCAACCCGCGTCTTCCGCTTGCTTTGCAAAATATTCGGAAAGTTTGGTGCGGTATACGGATATTTCTTCCATAGGCGGACACGGCGGAACAGGCAAGGAATATTCCTCGTTGGGCGATACGAAAAGCCACTTACTCTTTTGACAATACACGTCACTTTCGGGCATAGGCAAGCCTGCCGCCTCGAATACGTCCGCGCGAATATCGTCGCGCCAGTCGTAACTCACTTCGCCCCTTTTGCTCCTCTCAAAAACGGTGACATCGTGTCCTTGCCCTGCAAGGTGAATTGCCGCAACCATTCCCCCTTGTCCCATACCTATAACTGCTATTCTTGCCATAGTATTCCTCTTGTTTTATCTTCCGTTGTGTTGTATCTAATTGCCTTTATATTTACAAAAAGCAATCTTTATCTACATAATTTGTCTGCTTTAAGTTGATTTTTAGCCGATTTACACAATCAGACGTTGAAGCAACTGCCGCCTATAAACTCTCTCAAAAGCGAGTTGCACGGGATGAGATTTTCATCCTCTATCGTCTTGAAATATTTGAGATACTTGATAAGTCTGTTCGCAACGATAAATTGCGGGTCGGTGTCCTTGATCTCTTTGAGCGCAGGCAACGCAAGTTTTTTGAGCACGCAAAGTTCGTACGCAAGCGCGGAATTGAACACGAAATCCACGCCCTCTTGCCACGGATATATCCACCTGAATTCGCCGTTTCTAACGCTCGACCACATATCGATAGTGTTCTTTGCAGGATAGTTTCTGAACTGCATATCTCTCACGATTCGGCGGATAAGTCGCAAATCCGTGATGCTGAGCGGCGAGTGGTCGTCAACGTTTATGGTAAGTTGCGGCGCAATGTAGATTTTGAATTTTTGGTGCTTGGGTATGGACGCGGTGAGTTTTTCGTTGAGCGCGTGTATGCCCTCTATCATTATGGGGCTATGCTCGTCAACCCTTATCGTGTGTCCTTTCCCTTTTACTCCTTTTGAAAAATCGAAACTCGGCAGGGTGACTTCCTCGCCGTTTATCAAGTCGAAAAGGTCTTTGTTGAACTGCTCGATGTCGAGGCAATCGACGTGTTCGAGGTCAACCTCGTTTGACGCTTTGCCCTGCATTTTGCATATTTTTTTGCGTTCGAGATAATAGTCGTCCATAGAAATCATAACGGGATTTATGCCCCTCGATATAAGTTCTATGCGCACTCTGTTGCAAAACGTCGTCTTGCCGCTCGAAGAAGGACCTGCAATGCAAATGAGGCGGATATTTTCGATGTCGCTCTCGATTTTCCTGCCGAGCTCGGAAAGCATAGAGTTTTGCCTTGCCTCGCACATCTGCACGAAATCGAGAACTTTGCCGTCTTCCACCTTTTCGTTGATGTCGGCAACCGTACCCGTCCTCGTCTTTTCCGCCCAAGCGGTCGCTCTTTGAAGGGTTCTGCCGTAGGTGCTTTCTTCCACAAATTCGGGAATCTCGGCATTGAGCTCGGAGCGCGGATATTGAATGATTATCCCCGGGCTGTACGGCATGATGTTGTAACTGAATATGCACCCGGTGGACGGCACCATATACGCGTGCAAATAGTCGTAATAGTCGCCGCAAACGTAAATATTCACCGCCGTTTCGGGTCGATAAGGCAATATGCGCAACTTGTCGTCACGTCGCATCTTCTCGAAAATCTCGCGCGCCTCGTCCGTCGAAACTGTGATACGCTCGATAGGCATATCCGCATTTATGATTCTGTCAACCTCTCTGCGTATTTCGTCCGTCGCCTTGGACACGTTGAAACCCTTTGTGAGAATGTGACAGAATATTGAGCGGGACGCATTGTAGCCGAAGCGTATGCGCACGTCGGGATAAAGATTGTGAAACGCCATTGCCACGACATATCTCAAACTTGCCTCGTATGCCTTTGCCGCCTCGTTGTTTTCGATGCCCAAAAACTCGATTGTCTTTCCCTCGTCCTTGCTTGAAAGTTTGCGATTGAGTTCTTTGATTTGCGAGCCGAGTTTGCACACGGCGTATTTGCGCCTATCTTCTTGTTTGAGCAAGTCGAGCACTCTCGTGCCTTCCTTGACTTGCATTTCGATTCCGTTTACAAAAATATTTATCATTTCCCCCTCACTTTGCGCAAAACCGATTGCGCAAAACGCTTGATTGATTTTTTACCTAATTATACTCGCCGTTTCCGCTAAATATAAATATTTGTGACACTTATAATATTGTATCATACGAAAACCCCGTTTTCAAGACGGAAATATTTTTGCAGTTTTTGATAAGGATAAAAGGATTTGAGATGGCAAACGTTGAAAATTTGGATATGTTGTAAAAGTGCGCCAAATCGATGCATAACGCGAAAGAGGCACTCGAACGGCAACCCTAATTTACTATGCGTAAATGAGTTGACGGACAAGAGGAAAATTTATAATCAAAATATTTTTATATTAAAATTGCGTGATTGAGATGAAGAACGCGCTTTGTAAAAGCGCGATATTGAGATGAAGAACGCGAAAGGCACGGCTTGATAGGATTTTTATAAAATTGCGTGATTGAGATGAAGAACGCGAAAACGCCCCTTATATGGCAACCCTAATTTACTATGCGTAAATGAGTTGACAGATAAGGGGCGTTGACAAAGTTATTCGCTCAATCATACAATTTTAATGGGAGGGGTGGCAAACAAGATCATACCACAACCCCACCAACACACCGTACGCAGGGTTGATGCGATTTTCGTCGATGTCGATGACGTAGGTGTCGCGGATTGAAAGTAGTTTCTTGCGCGCTTTGACGGCGAGAGTTTTGCCGTTTGAATCGAGAAGATAGGCTTTCATATGGAAAGGACCAGCCTTTATTTTGACGTTGAGGCTGCCTTGCGACGATACGGCGCGGCGGAAGCACAAAAACGGCAACTTCTCGTTGATGACGCAGACTTGATTGCCGCAAGCGTCGGTGATCGAAAACCAAGACGTGAAAACTTTTTTGAGTTCGGATTGCATGCGAGCAATCGGCGCGCCGTCGGGCGTGAACAAGACGACGTTGGTCATAAATCTGTCCCACTGTCTTTCGGCAAAGAATGCGGTTTGCCCTTCTTTTGTCTTTATCTCGAATTTTGAGCCGACGGTGAAATACTTTTGTTTGATGACTATTCTCATAATTCCCTCCGACAGTTTGCGAAACACTCTTCGCCTAAGTGTAGTTTATCATACAATATGGTTTTTAGCAAGAACATATTTCTTCGAGCGAGGAAAATACTGATTTACGTCACTTGTTTTCGAGGTCGGCAAGAAGTTCGCAAACGCGCTTTTTGAGAATTGGATGAAGTTTGTACGGGCAAAGTTCGGCAAGCGGTTTGAGGACGAAATCTCTATGTTGCATATCGATGTGCGGCACGCACAAGTCGTTTGACTCAACAATGCAATCGTCGTAGAAAATTATATCGACGTCGAGGGTTCTGTTGCCCCACCTCTCGTTGCGCACACGCTCGCCGTCCCTTTCGATTTGCGATACTACCCTCAAAAGTTCTTCGGGACTGTACAGAGTGTGAATCTTCACCGCGCTGTTGACAAAATCGTTGGTCGCAACGCCGCCGTACGGCTTCGTCGAATATCGCGAACTTTCCCTTACGTCCTTTATATTGTCGTCGGCGCAAAGTCTCGAAATCGCAAAGTCGAGATATGCGTTTTTATCCCCCATATTCGAGCCGAGCGCAAGATAGACTTCGTGCCATTTCTTTTCAACCTCGACTGCGACGTAATCGAAAACTCCGCTCATTGGCGCGTCGGGTTTTTTGACGGTGAGAATCACCTTTTTGGCAGGGTATTTTTTGAGCAGCAATTCCGCCGAACGCGTTGCCAAAGTTTCAATCAAATCGAAGCAGTTGTTTTCACAAAACGACTTTAATGTCTTTTTTACATCGCTATAACTTATGGTTTTTGTCAAATCGTCAAATTTTGCCGCTTCGGAAAAATCATAAAAAATCTCAGCCGTAAACACAAATCTTTGCGGCGTAATTTTTTCTTCGGGATTGCACCCGTGATATGCAACGACTTCAAGTCCTGCAAGTATTATCTTATTCATACATCACACTCCGACTTTCGTTTAAATTAAAGCTTCCCCCTTCCTCACGTGTTTGGACTTCGGCGTTTGCGAAGCAATCCGCCTCGTTCGCTTTGGCTACAACACATTCACTGGATGTGTTGTTTAACGCGTCGCGCCCATACCGCCGTTCAAATTTTTTCGCTTGCGCACGAAGTGCGCTATTACCAAGCAGATAATTTGGCGAAATTGCGGCTTGAATCTTTATCACTGCTTGAACGGATAGCGCAAATTTTCTGCGCGGTTAGTGATTGCGAGAACAAGTGCGGTTTTTGACAATCGCCTAAAAGTTTTCGTTTCTATTTA
>CAVBBF010000060.1:0-8342 GCA_963593735.1 Phascolarctobacterium succinatutens | reverse complement strand
CAAGGTGCGTTTTCTTGTCTGACGCTCAAATAGCGCACTCAAAGGTTAAATGGGCTACAAATCAAAACTATTTTTTCAATAAACACATTTATCCATTTAATATTCTAACATCACAACATTTAACTTTCTGCCCTCATATTAATCAATTTCTCTTTTGTACTCGCTTTCGCACTCGTGTTCGAGTTCGTCAAAGACTTTCGGGGAAGCGATTGTGCCGTTGCCTAGCGGGGTCAAAGAGAGTAGGGAGAGAAAGAGCAGCAACGTGCCCGACACAATATAATAAATTTTAAGCGGCGTTATGAACGATACCGCAATCAGCACTACGCCCGAAAAAAGATAGTTTTTCAAATTGCGCCGAGATAGTATCGCTTGCAAAAACGTAGATACCGAAAACTTTTGTTTTTGCTTTTTCAGAACGGGCAGGGCGTTGCGCTTTGCAAGGAACTTGAACACTTGCTTCGCCTTTACGATTTCAATCTTTATATCTTGCAGATTTGCAATTTGCCACGCCTTTCTGTCAACGCCTTTCGTTATAAGATAAACGTGGTTTTTGTCGTGCTTTTTTGCAAGTTTGCACACGTTTGCGACGTCGCTTCCGCCAAGCGGCGAAAACTTGAAATTTGCGATAATTATGCTGTTTTCAAGCAAAATATAATTGACACCGTTCTCGATTTGCGGTTTTTTTAGAGAACTTACGAGTAAATCTATAATATATTCGCCGCCTCTTATGCAAAACTCGGTTTCGAGCCTGTCGTATGTATACGGCTTTTGATTTTTCTTTGAAAAGTAGCGTATGCTGAAAACTATCGCAAGCGAAAAGGCGATTGAAAATATCAACGCGCCGACCGCGTTTTTGAAAAGTAAAGCCGCCCATACGAACGTGGTAAGGGTGACGATTATGCTCAAACATATATAATCGAGGGCTTTCGACATACCGTTATTCTTGCCTGAAACCCCTTTGCAAATACGCAAAAATCGCAGG
Source organism: Phascolarctobacterium succinatutens (assembly GCA_963593735.1). Lineage (GTDB taxonomy): Bacteria > Bacillota > Clostridia > Christensenellales > CAG-917 > CAG-475. The sequence goes on along the minus strand of CAVBBF010000060.1, from coordinate 7,360 downwards.
AAAAATCGCAAAAAACACACCGAAATTTCAACGTAAATCCGACGAAAATTGACGAAAACGCAACGAAAATAATCAAAATCGCGCGAATGGCAACAGGTGAATAAACATCCGAAAAATTAACGGATATGTTGCGAGTTCTTGAATTATTTTGTATGGCGATGTATAATCGAGATATGGAAAAGACTTTGGTTTTCGGCGGGGCGTTCGACCCCGTACACAAAGAACACGTCGCGATGTGCAAAAGCGCAATGCTTAGGCTCGGAATATCCAAACTCGTGCTTGTGCCGACGGTTACGCCGCCTCACAAAAGCGCGGGATTTTTGAGTTTCGAGCAACGTTGCGATTTGCTTGAAATCGCATTCGAAGGCGTGAATTTTGTCATAGACGACATCGAAAACGTGCGAGGGAAAGACAATTACAGTGCGCTCACGCTTCCGCTTTTGAAAGAAAAGTATGGCGATATAATTTATCTTGTGGGTGGCGACAGCCTCGAATATTTCGACACTTGGTATCATCCCGAAGCAATCGTCAAAGTATGCCCGATTGCCGTTTGTCAAAGGGAAGGCTTCGACGATATCGCTATGCGCGCGCAGTATATCAAACAAAAATTCGGCGGCGAATTTATATTGCTCGATTACGTCGGGAAGGACGTTTCTTCCTCCGAAGTGCGCGCAAAACTTCTTATGGGCGACAACCCCGACGAAATAGACGAAAAAGTTCTTGACGAAATCCGAAAAAAAGGAATGTTTTGCGAGTATAAAGATATGGCGCAAAAACTGCATTCCTATCAGCCCGACGAACTTTTTGCGCACAGCAAAGCCGTTGTTTTGACTGCGATGAGGCTCAATTCGCGCCACAATTTGAAGCAGGATTTTACAGAGGTTTTCCTTGCTTGCTTCTTGCACGACAATGCAAAGAAACGCCCGTCTTTGGACGGTTTCGACGTGCCGCTCGACGCGGTCGGAACGCCTGTTTTGCATCAGTTTCTCGGTGCGGAAAAGGCAAGGCGAGATTTCGGCATAACCGACGAGGGCGTGCTTGACGCAATCAGGTATCACACCACCGCAAAAGCGGATATGACGATGCTCGAAAAACTCGTGTACACGGCAGACAGCGTGTCGTTTGACAGAACGTACGAGCCGATTCCTCAAATTCGTGATATTGCCATGTGCGATTTCGAAGAGGGATTCAAAGCGGTTTTGAAGTACACCTACGACAAGGTGAGCGCAAGCGGAAAGCCTATGCATCCTCTCACTCTCGAAGCGGTGAAGTGCTATCTTGGCGATTATTGCAAAAATTGACCGTTGAAAACCGCGCGACTGTGTGCTAAAATCGTTGTAGAAAGACGTTTAGCAATAAAACTTGCAACCGAACACGTTTTTTGCGCACGATAAATACTATACCAAAGAACCTCGCACGTTTTTGCGAGAGGAGGATTTTATGGAACCTATTGAAATGAAAGACATTATTTGCGCCGAACTCGACGAACATAAAGCCGTTGACATCACGATTTTGGACGTTGCGCACCTGACGGTTATGACGGACTATTTTGTCATTTGCACCGCAAAGAGCAATAAGCAAGTCAAGTCGCTTGCAGAGTTTGTCGAAGAAAAAATGAGCGAAAACGGCGTTGAACCCACGCATACAGACGGTATGGGCGAGGGTAAATGGGCAGTGCTTGACTACGGCGGCGTAATCGTGCATATCTTCAACGATGAAACAAGGATGTTCTATTGCCTCGAAAAACTTTGGGCGGACGGCAAAAACGTCACGAAGTATAACGCGTAAATAAAACGTAAATTTCGCAAAACATTTAAAAAAGTCTCTACTCGGGGCTTTTTTTGATATTTTGTAGTGATTTAATGCGGAATTTATTGCGAGTCGCTTTGTTTAAGTGCGCAATCAACGCTGTCTTGTGGCGATTTAATGCGGAATTTATTGCGTTCTCAAAAGGACTTTTTCGAACAATTCCGCTTTTTGAGCGTCGGTCATACCGTCTTTGATTTTTCTGTATACATCAATGTCCAAAGTCACGAAAACGTCGGTTTTCGTTTGCTGTGACAAGTCGATTTTTGCGGATTGCAAAAATGCGTCCCGTTCGCTTTTGAGGTAAAACGGGGTTGAAATCAATGCGACGACGTATGCGTTGCCATACGCAAAGCAGCGTGCGCCGACGACTTTCGGATTCGAGAGCGCAAGGGCGGCTACGCTTTTTACGGTCACTTCGCCCGTTTGCATATAAACTTGAACGTATGGCGTTTGATTTGTGTATTCCATACTTAAATTATGGCTTTATTTGCAGGTTTAATACTTCAATTTCACATTGTGCTTGACATACGGCGCTTTAAGGGCATATTATAAGAGTGCTTCGGGGCGAGGTGAAAATCCTCACCGGCGGTATAGTCCGCGAACACGCGTTGCGTGCCGACAAGGTGCAATTCCTTGACCGACGGTAAAGTCCGGACGGAAGAAGCGACGTATTTTGCATTTCAATTTACGTTTGCGCCCTCGAAGGCGCATTTTTTATGCTCCTGCAAATTCTCAAAAAGTGCGCCGAAGGAGAAAAATGGGCAAAAAGGCAAAGGAAACGTTTGAAAAGAATATTCTCGATTCCGACACCGGAAAAAGCGCAACATCCAAAGTCACCAAAGAGGATATAAAAAAGGCGTTCGAGCGATTCAAGAATCCGCGTTTTTCAACCGCATATATCACGAAAATGGCGATTCTAACGGCACTTTCTTTCATTTTGTACGCATTTGCAAAATTCAATTTGCCGTTTATGTTTCCAAGTTTTTTGGAGATTCAGATAAGCGAATTGCCGGCATTGCTCGCAGGCTTTTCTATGGGGCCTATAAGCGCGTGTGTGGTGATAGTTTTGAAGTGTCTTTTCAAATTTCCGCTCACAAGCACGGCATACGTCGGCGAGGCAACGGACATATTGCTCGGCATTGCGTTTGTGCTTCCCGCATCGCTTATTTACTACTTTAAGAAGGACAAAAAGCACGCTTTTATCGGCATATGCGTGGGCAGTTTGTGCCTTAGTGCGCTTGCGCTTTTGGTCAATAGATTCATATCCATACCGTATTATGTTCAACTGTATTTCAATGGCGATTTTTCCATTATCGTCAATTTGCTCAAACCGCTGTACAAAAACATGACGGAGGATACGTTTTACGTCTATTATTTGTTTGTCGGCGTGTTGCCTTTCAACATATTTAGATGTATAATAGTCGGTGGACTTACGTTTGTTTTGTACAAGCGTCTTAGCAAAATTTTGCACTGGGACGGGTCGAATATGAAAAAGTCGAACACGATTTTCAAAAAATATACCGTCAAAAACGTCGAGGAAACTTATGCGTTGGCAAAGAAAATCGCAGATACGTTGCAAGGCGGCGAGGTTATCCTTTTAAGCGGCGATTTGGGCGCAGGCAAAACCACGTTTACGAAAGGGCTTGCAAAGGCTCTCGGCATCGAGGACGAAGTTACAAGCCCGACTTTCACCATACTCAACGTATACGAGGACGGCAGACTCAAACTCAATCACCTCGATATGTATAGGATCGAGAGCGCGGACGAACTTGCAGAACTCGGCATCGAGGACTGCTTCGACGACGATTCGGTGACTGTCATCGAATGGAATAAATTCGAGCATTTCGATGGCGAAGTTATCGAGATAAACATAACGCCTACGGGTGAAAACGAGCGCGTTTTCGACGTTGAAAAGAGAGAAAACAAATGAATATTCTTGCGGCATACTATGCCGAAAAGAAGGGAAACAAATGAATATTCTTGCAATAGACACAACATCAACCGGACTTTCAATTGCCCTTGTCAAGGGGGATGAAACCTATTCTTTCACAAAGCAAATCGGAAAGTCGGGCCACAGCGCGACGCTCATGCCCGAAATAGACAATATGCTCGAATCTCACGCCGTCAACGTAAACGACCTCGACGTAGTTGCCGTAAACGTTGGACCGGGGTCTTTTACAGGCATAAGAATAGGAGTTTCGGCAATGACGGCGATTGCGTTTGCGACGGGCGCAAAGCGCGTTTCGGTGACAACGTTTGAACTTATCGCGCATCTAAGGGGTGAAATTTTTGCGGCGGTGGACGCAGGACACGGAAACACATACCTTGCAAAATGCGAAAACGGAAGGGTTTTGAGCGCGAGTTTTTGCGAGGCAGGCGAGGATATCGACATTAAGAACGCCGAGTATCAACCGCTTAAAAGCGTCGACGAAACCCTTGCCGAAGTTGTGGCGCAAAAGGTGAAAAACGGCGAATTCGTAAACGTTTTCGAGCCGTTTTATATGAGAAAATCGCAAGCCGAGAGGGAAAAGGATGAAGTTTGAATCCCTAAAATACGAGCATTTGCGACAGATGGCGGAAATCGAGCGAGAGGCGTTCGATCAGCCGTGGAACGAGAGAATGTTTATCCCCGAAGTCGAGGACGAAAACGCGTATTATCTTGTCGGCGTAAGAGGCGACGAGGTGATTTGCTACGGTGGTTTTCACAAAGTGCTTGACGAGGCGCATATAACTAATATAGCGGTAAAGTCCACAGAGCGCGGCAGGGGCGTTGGCAAGTTGCTTATGAGCGAACTCATATCGAGGGCAAAACTGCTCGGAATCAGGTTTATGACCCTCGAAGTGCGCGACAACAACGAGCCTGCAATCCGCTTGTACCAAAGTTTCGGCTTCAAAGTTGAGGGCGTGCGAAAGAAGTATTACAACAACGTTCGCGACGCACTTATAATGTGGCTTGCGATGTAGAGGTCGGCACGAAACAGCAAGGAAACGTTATCGAAAATTCAAATCCGCTTTGCGATAATGCGCAAAATATCAATCGAAATCCCTGCGGTTTCGAGAGAAAATTCGCCGTCGTAAACGGCAAAAAATTGTCGTATTTTTCGGTCGGAAACAGCAAAAATACGTTGATTTTCCTTCACGGGTGGGGCTCGGACGCTACCGTCTTTTTCTTTGCAATGAAACAACTATGCGCAAAATACCGTGTGATTGCGCTTGATTTTTTCGGGTTCGGACAAAGTGAATTTCCGCCCGATTACTACGACGTCGCCCATTATGCAAACGACGTTGCAAAGTTGCTTGAAATTCTCGACATAGAAAAAGCCACGTTTTTGGGACACTCTTTCGGTGGCAGAGTCGCAATCGAACTTGCCGCATTTTATCCGCAAATCGTCAATCGAATCGTGCTTATCGACAGCGCAGGCATAAAACCGAGGCGCAAGCCGTCCTATTATTTGAAAGTCTTTGCGCACAAAATTCTCAAAAAACTCGGCAAAATCGGTTTGAAAGGGTCGAGCGATTATAGTTTGCTATCGGGCGATATGAAGAAAGTTTTTGTGAAAGTGGTAAACTACGACCAAAGATATCTGCTCGAAAAGATTAAATGTCCGAGCGCGGTGTTTTGGGGAAAGAGCGACAAGGAAACGCCGCTTTATATGTACAAGTGCTTTTTGAAGAAAATCGACGGGGCGCAAGGCTTTTTGCTCGACGGCGGTCATTTTGCATTTGTCGAGGACAGATACGCTTTTTCGCTGATTCTCGGCGCGTACCTTGCCGAAACCGACGAGGGGATATCGTGAGATTACGCTTGAAAACTTCATAAAATTTTCAAAATCCTTTGTCCTGAATTTTTCGTATGTTTCATGAAACATTTTTGAAAGGGAAAATCGACTGTTTAGTAGGATTTTTTTCTTCCTCTCACACAAAAAGCCGACAAGACATATCTTGATACGAAAAAGCGAGGTGTGTATGACGCTTGTGCGAGGCGACTGGTTTTATATCCTTTTGTTGATTATCGACAGTTTTTTTATGACAAGACCGTACTTGTACGCCATTCAAAACGACAACTACCGAGTCGGAGAGATATTCAAAAACAAGCGTTTGAGGTTTGTGTACCTTCTCGACGTTGTCACAGTGACGATATTCTGCGGAATATGGGTTACTTTTTGGCTTCTTAACGCAAAAGCGTTTTGGGGATTTCTTATCGCGCTGTTTTTTTTCATAACCGAGTTTGCAATGTACTTTATGGAAGATTTGCCCGACCGTAAAAAACCGTTGCGCTATACAAAACGCGCGGTGCGGTGCCTTTTGACAAACACGACTGCCGCAACTTCGATTGTGTGTGTTGCGCTTGCGGTTGCGACACGGCACCTTGCGGACGAATATATGCGATATCTCGTTTTCTTTGCGTTTCCGCTCGTATATCCGCTGTTTTTCGTCATTATAACGTCGATTGTCAATGTTTTTGAAAAATTGAACAATTTGCGATACGAAAAAAGAGCGGAAAAACGGCTCGATAGAGAAGATTTGATAAAAATCGCAATCACGGGTAGTTGCGGCAAAACGTCGGTGAAGAACTTTTTGAACGCGATACTGGTGCAAAAATACAACGTTTTGACCACGCCGCAAAGTTACAACACGCCGATGGGAATTGCAAAAACCGTCAATTCGCTCGATTCTACGCACGAGGTGTTTGTTGCCGAATTCGGCGCAAGAAGGGTCGGCGATGTCAAAAAGTTGATGAAAATCGTCAAACCGACGTATACGATTTTGACGGGAATCAACGATCAGCACCTCAAAACTTTCAAAACACAAGAGAATATAAGGCGTGAAAAATGCCGTATTCTCGACGTCGGCGACGGCGTGTGTGTAATAAATTCCGAACTTAAAAACATCACGGAAAGCGTGCTTCTTTCAAAGAAAATCATACCCGAAACCATTTATGCGGGAATCGACGAAAACGCGGATATTTATGCAACCGATATTTGCGTAAGTGAAAACGGAAGCGAATTCGACATCGTGATAGGGGATGACGTTTTTCACGCCCGCACGAGAATTCTCGGAATCCACAACGTGCAGAATATCATGCTTGCAGTCGCAATGGCATACAAACTCGGCGTAGAAATGCCTTTCATTCTGAACGCAATCGAGAATCTCGAACCCGTCGCTCATCGTCAGCAACTCATCAAAGGCAACGGCGTGAACGTCATCGACGACAGCTTCAACTCGAATCCCGACGGCGCGAAATTTGCGCTTATGACCCTTGCAATGTTTGACACGAGAAAGGTTGTCGTAACGCCCGGTCTCGTGGAACTGGGAAGCAGGGAAGCCGAAGAAAACCGATTGCTCGGCAAACGAATCGCCGATGTCGCCGACGTTGTTTTGCTCATAGGCGGCGAGCGCACCGAACCCATTTTCCGCGCATTGAAAGAGAGTGAATTCGGCGGTGAAATCAAACGCTACGACTCGCTTGCCGCGTGCGAAAAGGACTTTGTAAACACACTCAAACTCGGCGATACGCTGTTGATTCTTAACGACTTGCCAGATATATACG
>CAVBBF010000059.1:0-9045 GCA_963593735.1 Phascolarctobacterium succinatutens | reverse complement strand
GTTCAGCCAAAAAAGAGAGGGGATGCAGCTAACGCTTGTGTCTTATAATTTTTGCGAAATAGTATCTTTTGAGATAATTCGTACAAATGGTGATTTTGTGTTTAAAAAACCGCAAATGAATTATTGTTCAGTATGTGTGCCTATGGGACACGTAGCAGCGACAATGGTTTTCAATGCGATTAATGGAATCAACGTTATTGAAGACGAATATGCAACGTCTTATATCGAAAAGACTATTAAATTTGTAAACGAGTGCAAAGATGAAAACCCGGACTTGTTTAATCAGGTGTTCGAAGGTCCGTCTGAAAAAGTTTATTCTGCATTGTTAATGTGCAACGCGTCCAATGAAATTATGAGTGGCGGAGAACTTAAAGACCACGTTTTTGGTATATTGAATTATTTGTTCAATACCGGTTTCTTGGAAGGGAATAGTAAAAGATATTTGTGCTACCTTATGGCAATGACATATATAAAAGGAATGGGAGTACCGCAAAATTATCAATACGCACTGGAATACCTCGAACACTGTGTTGAGTGTGAGAGCAATTCGGATCCTGTTGCTTTGGTTAGATTCAATGATGACGATATACTCGAAAAATACACAACTTCAATAGAACCTATTGTGAATAGTGCAAAACAGCTTATAGCTTATCTTAGAAAATAGTATTGGTTTAAAACGTTTGGCAAAGAAACAAAGGAAAAAGGAAATGATTGATTTAAAGAATGTAATTAACCAATACCCCGAATGCGTGCAAGACGGCAAAAAACTTAAATCGTTATTGTCGGATTTATACCCGTCGGAAAGTCTATATGCAAGTATATTATGCTCTATGCTCGACGATGGAGTTGTTGATGAAATAAAAAATAGAGATGTAATCGACAAATTGACTTTTACCAATTTGAGTTCTCATATAGAAGCTAAGCACGGATATGCGCAAAAATATATTGACGGTTGCTTGAATATATGGGCAAGTGCATATGACGTAAAGATAAATAATGCTCAAAATACAAGAAAGATTCAGCCGATACAAAAACCTATATCGAAAGATATAGAAATTAATACTACGATACATACACATAAATTCGAAATTATTCAAGTAGAACCAACATGCACCGAAAAGGGATACACGCTACATAGGTGTGATTGCGGATATGAATATAAGGATAATTTTGTCAATGCGAAACATGATTTTGTCCTTGTAGAATACATAGAGCCTACATGCGAAAAGAATGGTAGAGAATTGTATAAATGTACTAGATGCGGTGAAGAAAAAGCAATTGTTCAAAAAGCAAAAGGGCATGCGTTCGGGGCATGGATTGAACAAGTAAAACCGTCGTGTGAAAAGAATGGATTTTCACTCAGACAATGTAAAAGATGCGGTAAAAAAGAGAAACGAATAATAAAGGCCACCGGCCATAGCTTTTCGGAATGGAGACAAGACGGCAAAGGTTTTGTCCGAGATTGCGATAGATGCGGAAAGACAGAGAAAGTAGAAAAAAGCGAGTTTTATTGCAAACAAGCAGAAGAATTGAAGAAACAGAACACTTGGGACAGCAATGAACAAGCTTTCAAATCATATATGTATGCAGCTGAACTCGGTAATGCCAGCGCTATGTTTTGGGTAGGTTGGATGTATCACACAGGAACCGGCGTGGGTAAGAATCTTACGGAAGCAATAAAATGGTATCAATTGGCAGCGAAGAAAAATCATCCGACAGCATTGAATAATTTGGGAAAAATGTATGAGACGGGCGAATTAGGCGTTGCGAATTATAATGTCGCTAAAAAGTATTACGAACAAGCAGTTTCGTGTGGAAGTGAAATAGCCAAAAACAACCTGAAAAACGTACAGTCAGTACTTTCGATAAAACAGCGTGAAAAGACAAAGAAAAAGACGATTTTGATAACAAGCATCACGGGAATAATTGTTTTTGTAGCAATAATAGTTCTTGTAGCTTGTTTGACATAAACACCAATGACGGAGACCGAAATGACAGATTTTAAGCCTGGAAAAAAACTTTTATTAACCAATGGGGATCCAATCATAGTCAAAGCCAAGATAGGTGAAGGCGGACAGGGAAGTGTCTATAAAGTGACATATAATGGCGCGGAATATGCACTTAAATGGTATTTGCCAAATTATCTGAAATCGCTGAAACCGAATTGCAAGAAATTCTATGAAAACCTTTCAAACAACGTAAAAAGCGGAAGTCCGTCTTCTCATTTTTTGTGGATGAAAGCGGTCGCTGCTACGGGAAAGAATAGCGAAGGCTTCGGATACATAATGGATTTAAGACCGACAAACTATGCAGAGTTTACAAAGTTTATAAAAGCAAAAGAACATTTTGCAAATACGCAAGCGGTTATAAATGCTGCAATACACATCGTCGAAGCGTTCCAAGCGTTGCATAGAAAAGGGTACAGTTATCAAGATTTGAGTCCGGGGAACTTTTTTATAGACAAGAAGAATGGAGACGTGCTGATTTGTGACAACGATAACGTTGCGCCCGACGGTAGCAATTTGGGCGTAGGCGGAACACCAGGATATATGGCACCGGAAGTGATTTTAGGCAAAGAAAAACCGAGCACAAACACAGACTTATTCTCGTTGTCGGTGATCCTTTTTGAATTGCTATTTTTGTCACATCCGCTCGAAGGCGCAAACTGTTGTAAGTACCCTTGTTTGACACCGCAAATAGAGAAGGAACTCTATGCAGAACATCCGGTTTTCGTTTGTAGCACAAAGGATAGATCAAATGGACCTGTGCGCGGTATTTGCTCAAACCTCATGTCATTGTGGCCGATATATCCTGATTATATCCACGACGCGTTTCAAATGGCATTTTCTGAAGAAGCATTACACGACGGTAGAAAACGTAAAACCGAAATGTTTTGGAGAGATATATTATATCGCCTTCTTGACGATGCCGTTGTATGTCCTTGTTGTGGCGAAATCAATTTTGCAAGCAAATCAAACGGAAAAGAAATTGTGTGCACCGAATGCAATAAAAAACAAATTTTACCGTATTCGATAGTTACGGAACAAGCGCGAGTTGTGGCACAAAACGGAAAAACGCTTACGCAATTCCACGTGACACACGGAAGCAGAGATGTAACGATGGGAACTGTCGTGGAAAGCAAAAAAACGAAAGGGGTGTATGGATTGAGAAATGAATCGGCATCAATTTGGGCGGTTGAATACCCCGAGAAACCGATAGTTTCGTATGAACCCGGAAAAACTGTTACGTTGATTCCGCAAACGAAGATTACGATAGGAAACAAAACGATACACATAGAAGAATGAAACAACAAGTTTTCACTTGTTAGATAAAATGTATAAACAAAAGGAGAAATACTATGAGCAACAGATATGGAGATAACCTTGAAGGTGTGGCAACCAGAACAATGACTTTGTTCTATCTTTTTGACAAGTCGGGAAGCATGTCGGGTACAAAAATCGCACAAGTCAATAACGCGATGCGTGATATTCCGCAAATCATCAAAGATGTGGCGGATGGTGCGCCTAATGCAAAAATTGAGGTTGTGGCAGCGTCTTTTTCAAATGATGTTGAATGGATTACACCGACGCCACAAACGCCCGAAGAGTTTATAAACACTTGGCAACCTATAAATGCAGGCGGTCTTACATCATTGGGTGCAGCTCTCAGAGCACTTAATGAGAAAATGTCAAGAAAAGGCTTTCTCGGAGAAAATCCGATGGGATATCTTGCCCCGGGCCTCATCTTTTTGAGCGACGGCGAACCGACCGATGACTGGGAAAGACCGCTTGAAGAACTCAAAAAGAACAATTGGTTCAAATCTGCAATCAAAGTTGCGTTTGCAGTCGGTGAAGATGCGGATCGTGATGTGCTTGCAAAAGTTTGCGGAACACCCGAAGCAGTTGTTGCAATAGACGATCCAGAGAAGATTAGACAATACATAAAATTCGTTACTGCTACCGTGTCAAAGACCGGAACTACAAGTTCGACGGGTAAAGATGCGCAAACGGTCGTAAATGAAGCAATTGCCGATATCGATAATGATCAACCGATTGTGGTCAATATCCCGGATATTGATGATAGCCAATGGTAAATCAGACATCTAATCAGGTGGATTTATGAATGACTACAAGGTTGCCAACATATCTATCCAAGGATATTCGCATATTTTAGGCGAGAAAGAATGTCAGGATAATTCGATAAGTTGGCAAGAAAAACGATATGATGCTGTTATCGTCTGCGACGGACACGGTGGCGACAAGTATTTCAGAAGTGCCATTGGGTCTCGTTTCGCATGCGAAGCGGGGAAGAGAATGATTTCCTCGTTTATGGACTATGTCTTAAATAACGAAGGAATTAAAACAAGTTGGGATACGTTGATTTCACAATTGGAAATATCCATTATCAACGAATGGAACGAACTTGTTAGAAATCATTTTTTAGATAACCCGTTTGAATCCGACATGCGTTTTGAGTCGTTGGGAGAAAACGACAAAAGGTCGTTACGTTCTTCATATGTTAAAGCGTATGGTTCAACGTTTATTGCTGCCGTATTGACAGACAAATTCTTATTTGTCTTGAAACTCGGAGACGGAAACGTTTGCTTATTAAACGGGCAATATAAAGTTTGTTTGTTGGATAAAATCCGTCGTGAATTGGCGGACGACCAATTGCAGTTTAATCTTACGACGTCGTTGTGTAACAGCGACGCGGCAAAGTCATTCAAGCATTGCATTATGTCTTTAAATAAATCAAATAGAATAAATGCAGTTCTGCTTTCATCGGATGGTGTGATAAACAGTTTTTCGACGGAAGAAGCATACGTCGCTTTTGTTGAAAATGTGTTTAAGGGCTTTCAGGAACAAAAACTCGGAGATGCAAAACAAGAGCTCGTGGCTTTTTTGCCTGAGTTGTCAAAAAAAGGAAGCGGCGATGATTTGTCAATCGCAATAATTCAGGAGAAGCAAAAGTAAAAATGGATAGAAAAGATTTTGAATCGTTGTTGAAGAAATATCCCGATTGCGTATCGGATGGTGCTAAACTTAAGGTTATCATTAATAATTTATACCCTGATATGCTCAAAGCTGTTGTAAATACATTGGTTATTATGGCCGATGATGGAATAATAACGCGGCTTTTATCCCAGGTGTTTTCCGAATCTGATATAGAACGATTGAAAAGTGAATTGGAAGAAGATTATGGAATATCTAGAAAATATATAGATATTGCATTTGAACTTTGCGTCGTGACAAGGGGCGATTTATCGGATTCAGACGTTCGTTCGATTCCGAATTATGATTCACGTTCAATTTTAAGCAAGCAATTGAAAATAATTCATAATGCGGCATTAAAAGCAAAACAAGATCCCAAATATCAGGAAATGTCAGAAAACGTCATTGAGTATATGCTGATTGTCAATACGGCGAAGGCGGCTTTGTTTGGATGGGAGGGAAGAACGCAATCTTATGAAACTGCGTTTGTGTTATTTGATTACCTTTTTAAGGTTTATTCGCAACCAGATATAGCTTATTATTTGGGATATATGTATGAAAAAGGTTACTATGTCGAACAGGACTATAACATGGCATATCTGTACTATATGATATCAGCAATGGATTCCGATAAAGACGAAAACTTGCAGTTTAGTCAAGAGCAAGAATCGGCAAAAGCAAAGATTCAACTCGGAATGATGATTGTGAATCACCGTGATATGATCAACGTTGAAGGTATTGATGATTCATATTATTGGTGGGCTATGGGATTGTATCTTTGTGCCGCTGATGATGGTTTACAGTGGGCATATGATTGGTTAAAACTATTAGGCTCAGCAAACGAGTCAGAAGGCTTAACTGAATCGTTTATGAATCCGATACCAGTTTTTGACAAGGCAAAAGCAGGAGATATAGCTGCAATGCTAGAATTGGCAAACATTTATTTGTCGCCATCATATATGCCTCAATTTGCTTTCAAGTATTCAATGAAATGGGCAAAAAAAAGGTTACGAATGTGGTGATGAGGAATGTACGAAACTGTATATTTCATTACTCATAGAAAACGACAATTTTGAATATAACAGCAACCCCGATAATTATGAAGTAGTTTATCAAGAGGGGGATATTTATGAGTTGTCTGCTTCAGCATTTGGAGATGGTAATGAGTATAATCTCTGTGATGAAGTATTGGTTGTTCATTCAAGAGATAACATTTTGAAAGCGTTGGACTTATTAGTTGAATACTGCTCAAAATATCCGTTTGCTTGGTTTATAGGTCAATATGTTAATCTTATAAACACGGCAAATAGCTTTATGCGTCCCAAGAAAGGATTGCCTGGATATGAAGAATAAAACGGGTATGGCAAAAGAAATGATTGCGGTGATGTGTCGCTGCTCTAAAACTAAAAAACTGTTCGGAATGCGCTTTGATAAAGTAAGAAGAAACGCATGGGAATGCGCTTGGGCTTTTCCTATGAAAGAAGGCGCAGATAAGCGTGAAAGCGGATTTTCATCGACGATAAAAGGAACGTTTGAAATCGGCTATGAGTATCCGGGGTGTCCGTACTGTGGCAATGCAACGTTTTTTATGTGTGGTAATTGCAAAAAGCTCGCGTGTTGGGATGGCGAAAAAAGTCATGTGATATGCCCGCATTGCGGATTTGAAAGCGACTTAGATTCTTACATTACTGAAATACATGGCGATGGAAATTATTGATTGTGGTAATCATTATGGACGAAATCGATTTGAATCAAATATTTAATCTGTATCCTACTTGCATAAACAATGGTGCAAGGCTGAGGGCGACTCTCAATGATCTATATCCAGGTTGTTCTAAAGCCGTCGTGAATATATTGGTTTCAATGGCAGACTGTGGAATTTGCGAAGAGCTTTGTTCGACGAACCGTGTTACTGCGCTTGATAAATCTCGATGGAAGAGGCGACTTGAAGACGATTATGGCTTTTCTGAAAGTATAATATGTAGTTGTTTCGATTTATTCGGGAAGTATGATACATTTTCAACGAATATCGTCGGAGTTACTTATGATGGACGGCAACGATTGATACACAATTTGGTCTGTGCAAATAGGCTGAAACAAGGCACAAGATTGCTCCTTGAGCTTGATCCTCAAAACAAATATGATATGTTTGCCGTTAAAGTTATGACCAGAAACAGAGATGATTTGGGATATCTTCCGAAAGAAATCAACAGAGATATTTGTCTTAATATAAAAAGAGGAAAGACATATTCCGTAATCGTAACATCGGTTGTAGGCGGAGGAAACAATTACAACTATGGCATAAAGATTGATATTGCAATGAATGGGAAGCCCACGAATAGAGATTTACATTCAACAAGACAAAGCAATATAAAGATCGGAATGAAACTTTGGCATAATTTTTATGGCATAGGAAAAGTCTCAAACGTGAGAGAGGAACCAAAAGAGACATATTTAACCCTATTGTTCGGCTGTGTCGAGAAAACATTTGCCTTTTCTTTAAGTTATGGGAAATATTTGTTTACGTTTGATTGTATACCGCCTGTAGAATACATACCGGAACAATACAAATTACCAGAGACTTATCAATCAAGAGAAATGCAAAAGCAACAGCGAGATATAGACAATGATGACAAATACATTGAAAGATTTAATTCAATGTTTGACTATGATGGCGATGTATATGATGCAGGATGTGTCGTCCATTTTGATGATTTAGAGGATTTTGAAGACTATGACGGATTAATTGACTCATGTGATACTTCATGGGACTACGATGATTATGATTGATCAAAACTATTATGACATACGATAGGTACTATTACTCTCAACTAGACAATATTCAAAAAGCGGGATATAAAACAATATATGCCGCTTTTGAGCGATTTGAAAAAGAGATTTTTTTGAATTGTGGCATGATGCCCGTTGAAGATGTTTGGAATGTCGTTTATGCTATCAATTTGGACAATCCGCATATGTTTTACGTCGATTTCGGCAATATTAAAATCAAAACAGTGCTTGGTATGATCGATGTGACTGTGACGTATTTTTACAATCGAAACGAAGTGGCTCAAATACAACCCAAAATACAAAAAACCACAAATGCCATCTTGAAAAGAGTTCAGGGAACGACAGTGCATGAAAGAGTCATTTCTTTACACGATGTTTTGGCTGAAAATATATTATACGACGATAATGCTGCAGAGAAAATAGATAAATACTATTTGAAAAGCAACACTATTTTAGGTGTTTTGTTCTTTAAGACTGCTATTTGTGAGGGGATTTCAAAAACGTTCAAATTGCTTTTAAATATGTTGGACGTGAAGTGTTTGATTGTAGTCGGAGATACCAATGAGAATGTCGATAAAAATGTTAAACATGCTTGGAATATTGTAAAAATAGAAGGAGAGTCGTATCATATTGATTTGACGTGGGATGTCAATAGGTCATTTCCAAGCGCAATATCACACGCGTATTTTTGCCTTTCAGATAAAAATGCAATCAAAACTCATAGTTGGAGATTTGGAGAAATTCCCGTATGTGTATGTGAAAAAAACTATTATAAGGAAAATGGCCTTGTAGCAAATAATGAATATGACACGTGCCGTATTATTGACAATGCTTGCACGCAAGGGAAATTATCGGTTGAGATTCAAACGAACGTTTCAAAATCTATCAATGATTATGCTGCATTGTGTATGCGCGTTATCAAACATCATCCTCACACTAAGGCGGCGGTTGAAGTAGGAATGGATGCATCGAGCATGGTGATTTTATTTAGATGGACTTTGCACGGCGAGGATTTTTCAAAAAAGGTAGAGGGAAAGAACGCCGTATTAGCACAAAACAAAAACGCAGGTTTTGGTTTGTTTGAAAGTATAAAAAACTTTTTCGAAAAATTAAGAAAATAAATTAAAATTTACAATAAATGGCACTTAGGCGTATGCTTGTCTTTTTAACAAGTCGGCTCGCTGCGCTCGCCGAGACAAGCATACGCCTTGTATAAAAACAAACCGCCTAAAAAGGCAAAATCGCAGCCGTGCGGAACGGGGCG
>CAVBBF010000058.1:0-9184 GCA_963593735.1 Phascolarctobacterium succinatutens | reverse complement strand
TTGTTTTTGACGTGCGGGAACCCTTGTGCGTGTAGTACGAGAATGCGTGGCATTCTGTTGCGTAGCCGCCACGCAGGCGAAGTGGCATAATGAGAGAATTGTCCCTATCTATGCGAGTGCCGAGTGTTGCCCCACGCAGAGCGGACGCCGTGGGTTCCCTTTTAAGGGGGAACGGCGGTGGGGGAAACACGTGAGGAAGGGGGAAGTTGTATTTAGAGTTCTAAACGTCACCCCGTTAATATTGTATTTTATTTACTGATATATAAATTATATAAACTTATATACTTTCTTCGGCTTTGACAAAAATAATATTTAACTAAAACCGCGATATTGAGATGAAGAGCAAGGAAAAACCGCTCGCACAGATAGGAGCGTACTTGGCGTACGTGACTATTTGTGTGAACGGTTTTGACACAGCTATTCGTTTTTAGAAAAATCTTGCGCCCATGCCCCAAACAGATGAATGGCGCGAAAAAGCCCTTCGGGCTCTCGCCTAGTGTACTAATGCGTACACGACGAGTGACCGAAGGGCTTTGCCAATGCCAGTCGCTGTTTGGAGCGCTTAGAAGAAGCGGGCGACGAGGTCTTTGGAATATTGCACCGTCTCCTCCATATCGCCGAAACTCATAATCTCGCCTGCATAGTAGGTGTTGAGATTGCCTTGCATTGCTTCGACTTTCTCATACCAGCCGTCGGCGTAGTCCTTCTCAAAGACGTGGGGGAAGTAATACCACTTGCGCTCGTAGACGCACTTGTCGATGTCGATGCCGCAGAGTTTCATATCGTCCCAAGCCATCTTCTTTGCTTCGTCGTAGGTTTTGAGTTCCTTGCCCTTGTAGTTGCGAAGGACGTAGGTGGTGAGGACTTGGTTGGGTTCGTTTGCCCATCTGTGGTAGAAGACCATGAGGTGTCCGAGACGTTCGGGCGTCATATTGTCGAAGAGATAGCCGGACATATCGGGATAATATGTGCCTTTCTTGCAGGTGATTGCGGTGACATCGTAACGCTCGTAGTCGATTTTTGCAAAGAGTTTCTTCTCGTCTTCGGTTGCGTCGAAAAAGTTGGGAAGGTATTGCAAAGGCGACGTGACGATGATTTTGTCGTATTCTTCCACATTTTCGCCGATGTAGACTTGCACCTTGCCGTTTTCACGCGTAACTTTGGTGATGTTGACGTTGAGGCGAGCGGGATGTTGCAATTTTGCGTTCACCGCTTCGTAAATGGATTGCGTGCCGTCTTTCCACGTCCACAAATCCTTGTTGACAAAGTACATTGCGGTTGCGAAGTCGAGGTATTTGACAACGTATGCCGCAGGAATTTCGTCAAAGAAGCCGTAGCCGAATGCCGTGTACGGTCCGATCCAAATCTCTTGTGCAAGGGAAACGCCGTTCATCTTGCAGAAGTCTTTGAAGTTCATGCAGAGGTCTTTCAAGTTCGGGTTTTCGCCGACAACATGTTCGCCGGTGACGGGATCGAAACCGTCGTACTTGCCTTCGGAAACGCCCTTGTGACCCGTGTATTGATAGCCCTTGTACTTGGTTGCAAGCAAAGTGCCGAGTTTCTTGACTTGGGATTTCAATCTCAAAAGGTGCGGAATGAGAAGAGGATTCTTCTTGGGATTGAACGGATCGTAGGGCTTGCCGTTTTGTCTGCGGTACGCGCGTTCGAGTTTCGGTCCGTCGTGGTCAACGCCGCCGAACAATTCGAGTTCGTGAACGGCATAGTAGGTCGGGCAACCCATAATTGCGCCCATCTCAAATCTTTTTCCATCATGATACGGAGAATGGCACTTGCCGCCAACGTGATCTTCTCTTTCGAGGACAGCGTAGTCGGTGTATCCGTTCTTCTCAAGGTGTACAGCCGCGCTCAATCCCGCAGGACCTGCGCCGATGATACAAATCTTGTCGTTTTTAGCCATAGTTCTCTCCTTAATTGAAATACAGTTTATTCAAACTATTTGTTTGATATCTAAAATTATATCACCTTTTTCGGATTTGTAAATAATTTTGGAAAAAATATCGATAATTTTTTATTTATTTGTCGATTTGGTATTCACAAGCAAAAGCAGGCGTGTTATAATATATGTCGATCCGGAGGTGGGTATGAAATTCAAATCCTTTGACGAGATGCTGTCGCACAACGCAAAAAATCACGCCGACGACGTCGCTCTCGTGTACGACGAAGACGGGCAAATCAAGCGTTTGACGTATGCTGCGTTGTACGACGAAATTCAAGTGCGCAAAACTCAAATCGAGCGTTTGGAAGCAAATTGCGTCGGCATTTTGCAAGCCACGTCGAAAAAGTGGATTATAGATATGTACGCGTGCGTGCTCGCGCGCAAGCAGACCGTTCTGCTCGACCCGATGAGCGAACCTGCGGTGATTCAGGCGCAAGTGCTTGCCACTGACGTGGAAACGCTCTTGACGGACGGCTTGACCGCCCCGTATACGTCCAAACTCAAAATCGCGCCGTCCGAAAAAATAAATGCGGCAAACGATGAGGGAAACATACTGTTTTTCACGTCGGGCACGACTCACTCCTCCAAAGCGGTCGTTCTAACGTCGAAATCGCTTTGCGCGAGCGCATGGAACGGACAGGAAAAATGTCCTTGCCTCGCAAGCGACAATCTTCTTTGCATGCTTCCCCTCACCCACGTTTTCGGATTTGTATGCGCAATGCTGTGGCCTATGTCGCAAGGCGCGAGCGTTTCGATAACGAGGGGTGTGCGCCACATCGTCAAGGATTGCGACTACTTCAAGCCCACGATAATATCCGTCGTGCCGTCCATTCTCAAATTTCTTGTCGGCTTCAACGCCCTCAACGCCGAGTTGAGGATGATACTCGTAGGCGCAGGACCCGCAACCGAGCAAATGCTTGCGGCGGCGAAAGCGAAAGGCATAGAAGTGCGTTTTGGATACGGACTCACCGAAACGTCGAGCGGCGTTGCGATAAGTTGCGGCGAAAATCCGTTTGCGATGTCGGTTTGCCCCGACGACGAGATAACTCTCGGCGAGGATGGCGAAATCCTCATACGCTGCCCCGAGTGTATTATGCAAGGCTACTACAAAAACAAAGCGGCGACGGACGAAGTGTTGGTGGACGGCGTGTTGCACACGGGCGATCTCGGCAAATTCGACGAGGACGGAAACCTCTATATCACGGGGCGTAAAAAAGACATAATAGTGCTTGAAAACGGCAACAAGATTTTCTTGCCGGAATGGGAAAGCCAAGTCGCCGAACAACTCGGGATAGAGGACGCCGCGCTTTCAAACAAAGACGGCGAGATAACCTTGTTCGTGGGCAACGACGACGGCTTTTTGAATGTGAGTTTACTCAAAGAAAAACTTGCGGCGTTCAACAAAAACAAGCCGTTCAATATGCAGATAACTCGCCTCGAAATTCTGCCGCACGCACTGCCCAGAACGGCAACCGGGAAAGTGAAAAGATACGAACTGTAAAAGTTAAGAGCACAATTTTTGGAAATATGCAAACGGCATAAAAGGAGCAGATATGGCACAAGCGAGCAAACAAGAGATCCAAAACAAACTGGCAGGACTTATCAAGCAATATATCCCCTCTTTGCAAAACGAAGAAATCACAAGCGAAACCGCAATCAATTCAAAGGGTTACGAATCGCTCAACTACATCTATATCATATGCACGCTCGAGAGCGACTACGGCATCAAAATTCCCGACAAAACGTGGATGAAACTGCGCACGGTGGGCGAAGTCGTGGACGTTGTGTACGACGCAATGGCAAATTAATCTTTTGCACAAAAACGATGTTTACAAACACAAAACGGTGATATAAATGGCTGATTTGGTATATACAACCCATCACAAACTGCATGCCGACGACGTGACGATGTATCGCAATTTGCGCCCGTCGGTGCTTATGCGCAACCTTCAAGAAATATCTATCGCGCACACCGAAGCACTCGGCGCAGGCAGAGCGAAAACCCTCGATAAAGGCGCGTTGTGGGTGGTGTGCAGAGTGCGTTTGGAAATTGAAAAAATGCCCTGTTACGACGACGAAATCACCCTTTCGAGTTGGGCGGGCGACACTATGCGCGTGCTGTTTCCGAGATACTATCAAATGCTCGACAAGGACGGAAACAACCTTCTCAAAGCAAGCGCCGTCTGGCTTTTGATGGACGCAAAAAAGCGCAAAATGGCGTTTCCCGAAAACTACGGCGTGGTCGTCCCGGGAATAAGAACGGGCAACGAAATTCCCCTCTCTTTCGGCGTATCTCTCGAAAGACAACAAAACGTAAAACGCTTCAGGGTCACATACAGTCAGGTGGACATAAACGGTCATATGAACAACGCAAAATACCTCGATTGTATGGATGACGTTTTGGGCAAGGACTATCTTGCGGCGCATACGCTCAAAACGCTGGAAATCGAGTTCAAATCCGAGATAAAACTCGGCTCGAGCGTGCGGCTCGAATACACCCTCGACGACGACAACCTCACAATGATAGGTTTTGTGCGCAAACGCCCCTGTTTCGAACTCAAAGCGGAATTTGCAAGCAACTGAAAGTAAACAAATAAAGCGAAAATTGTATACAAACTTGCCATATCGAACAAATAAATCGTTTGACGAGCAAAACAAGTTATGATACAATCTCATTAATAAGGGAGTAATCGGCACTTTTCTCCCGAAAGTGCAATAAAGCCGCTAACACGAGCATCGCCTCCGGTTTTATTTGAAATGATGAGACTTATCCTGGTGGATAAGTCTTTTTTGTTTGTTGGCACAAACAAAAAAGAGCGATATTGCCTACGGCAGTGATATTGCCCTGCGGGCAATGATATCCTCGCTGCGCTCGGGTGATATACTCACTTCGTTCGTGTGATATCCACGCTATGCGTGGGTTATGGATAATAAAATTCAACAATATAAATATTCTATAAACTATATAGGAGAATCTATGAAACACTACCTCGAATCCGTCGAAAACGTATGCAAGGACGTTGAAACGACTCAAGACGGTTTGTCATCGCAAGAGGCTGCTTCTCGTCTTGAAAAGAACGGCAAAAACAAACTTGCCGAGGGCAAAAAAGAGCCGATTATTTTGCGGTTTTTGAAGCAATTTATCGAGCCTATGACGCTGATTCTCATCGTTGCAGCGATAATTTCCGGCATATTGACCGCTGTCAACAATGCTTCCGGAGCAGAAAAAGAATTCCCGTCCGACGTCATCATCATTATGGCGGTTGTCATAATCAACGCCGTTCTCGGCGTGGCGCAGGAGAGCAAAGCCGAAAAAGCCATCGACGCGCTTCAAAAGATAGCCGCCGCCACGTCGAAAGTCATACGCGACGGACGTTTGGTTGTCGTGAAGAGCGAGGACTTGGTTGCGGGCGACGTAATCGTGCTCGAAGCGGGCGATGCAGTGCCTGCCGACGCAAGAATAATCGAGTGCGCGAGTATGAAAATCGAAGAAGCCGCGCTCACGGGCGAATCCGTACCCGTGCTTAAAACCTGCGACTCAATCGACGCACCGAGCGGCGAAGTGCCACTCGGCGACAGAAAGAATATGGCGTTTATGGGAAGCACCGTCGTTTACGGCAGAGGCAAAGCGGTCGTCGTGGCAACGGGTATGGACACCGAAATGGGCAAAATCGCAAACGCCCTCACCCAAGCCAAAGAGGGAAAAACGCCCTTGCAACAGAAGTTGTCGCAACTGAGCAAAGTCCTCACCTACCTTGTCATCGGCATCTGTGTGGTGATATTTGCGGTCAGCCTCATTCGCTCGGGCGTTGACGGCACTCTCAAAGCGGACACGGCAACGAAAATCCTCAACACGTTTATGATTGCGGTATCGTTGGCGGTTGCGGCGATTCCCGAAGGGCTTGCCACCGTCGTCACGATAGTGCTTTCGATAGGCGTAACGAATATGTCAAAGCGCAACGCTATCATACGCAAACTCACCGCAGTCGAAACTCTCGGTTGCACTCAAATCATATGTTCGGACAAAACGGGCACTCTCACCCAAAACAAAATGACTGTCGTAGACCACTACGGCAGCGACGAAAACTTGCTTGCAAACGCAATGTCGCTCTGCTCGGATGCGGAATACGACGAAGAAAAAGGCGAAGCGACGGGCGAGCCGACAGAGTGCGCGCTCGTAAATTACGCAAAATCCCTATCTTTTGACAAGAATGAGCAAAAAAAGCTCTATCCGCGCGTGGGCGAAATCCCATTCGACTCTATGCGCAAGATGATGACAACCGTTCATCTTGACAAAAACGGCAACGTGTTGCAATTCACCAAGGGCGCACCCGACGAAATCGTAAAACGCTGCGCTTTCTATCTCGAAGACGACAAAGAGATGCCGATGACGAACGACAAGCGCGACGAAATTCTTTCCGCAAACAAGGAAATGGCTGACAGAGCGTTGCGTGTGCTCGCCGTTGCGCAAAAACATCTTGACGGTGAAAAAGACGAATACACCACCGAGCAAGACGAAACGGATATGTGCTTTGTGGGGCTTGTCGGCATGATAGACCCGGTACGTCCCGAAGTCAAACCTGCAATCGACGAGTGTAGAAAAGCGGGTATCCGTCCCATTATGATAACGGGCGACCACAAAGATACGGCGGTTGCAATCGCAATGCAACTCGGCATAATCACCGACCCGTCCGAGGCTATCACGGGCGCGGAACTCGACAAGATAAGCGACGAAGACTTTGCAAACGACGTCGAAAAATATTCGGTATACGCGCGCGTTCAACCCGAACATAAGACGAGAATCGTCAACGCGTGGCGCGCAAAAGGCTACATCACCGCAATGACCGGCGACGGCGTGAACGACGCACCGTCCATCAAAAACGCGGACATCGGCGTGGGTATGGGTATAACGGGTACGGACGTGACCAAGAACGTTGCGGATATGATTCTCACCGACGACAACTTCGCAACAATCGTATCGGCGGTCGGCGAAGGCAGACGTATCTACGACAATATTCGCAAGTCCATTCAATTCCTGCTTGCGTCCAACCTCTCGGAAGTGCTGTCTATCTTTATTGCAACGCTTGCGAATTTCACGATATTCAAGCCTGCGCATTTGCTTTGGATAAACCTAATAACCGACTGCTTCCCCGCCCTCTCGCTCGGCATGGAAGCGCCCGAGCGCGACATTATGAACCGTCCGCCGAGAAACAGCAAAGACGGAATTTTCGCAAACGGTATGGGCTTTGCAATAGGCTATCAGGGCGTGCTTGTTACCCTCATAACCATAGCGTCCTACTTTATCGGCGCAAAAATGCATCATGCCGAAGCAATCGCAAGCGGCGCGTACAGCGCGGAAACGCTCGGCTCGTCTATGGCGTTCTTGACGCTCTCAATGGCGGAAATCTTCCATGCGTTCAATATGCGTTCCTTGCACGGCTCGATCTTCAAAATCAAGAAGCAAAACTGGTGGCTTTGGGGCGCTGGTGTGCTTTCGCTGCTCCTTACCACTCTCGTCGTAGAAGTGCCGTTCCTTGCACAAGCGTTTGAACTTGCAGAACTCGACGGCGAGGAGTACGGCATCGCAATCGCACTTGCAATCTCGATCATTCCTATGGTTGAAATCGTAAAAGCAATCGCAAGAGCGGTGCGCAAAAAGAAAGGTATTGTCCTTTCCGCATAACACGAAAAAATAACGATAAAAACAAAACCCCGAAAGATTTGCTTTCGGGGTTTTGTTTTATGAATGTTGCAATCAATAAAATTCTTTCGACGTGTTCGGTTTCCATTCGGCATAGCCTTGCGGATTCGGAGACTGCGTTTTGACAAACTCGCAATATCTCTTGCGAATCTCGTCTGCAAGTTTGTAATCATCCTCGCCGAATTTGCGCCACGGATGCTGATTCAAGCCGAATATATACCACAAATCCGCACTGTGCCACGCGCCCTTGTCGTCACCGGGCAGCGGATGATAGAAATGCGACAGCCAAACCTTGCCGTTGCCTTTTTTCATCATTGTTTTCGCAATGCGTTCGAGATACGGCGCGAGCAAGTCGTTTTTGGTAACGCCGAGAATACACGGAATTTGCTCGTCTTTGTATGCGTTTTTATAGAGGTCTTTTCTCACGATTTCGCCGTCGAAAACGGGCATCGTGGACAGCATAGACAATGCAAGATTCTTCTTGTTTTGTCTGTACCAAGCAAGGTAGAGGTCTTGCGAGTTGCAAGTTTTTGGGTCGAGCCCTCTCTTTTGCAAATCCTTGCGCACTCTTGCGAAAAAGCGTTTTGCACGTTTGAGCGACTTGGGTGCAAATATACCTTTGACGCTTGCGCCGCCCGACAGCATGATTGCGCCTTTGACCATCTCTTTGACCTTTGGAAGCAACACGAGGTTTTGCAAAGAAATCGCGCCCGCGCTCTGCCCCATAAGCGTTATACTCGACGGGTCGCCGCCGAAAACGGATATATTCTCTTTCACCCACTCGATTGCGCAAATCATATCGTAAAACGCGAGATTCTGCGCGCCCTCGTCGGCGTTGTAGCCGAACACGTTGAGCCGATAATTCGCACAAACGCAAACCACGCCCTCTTTTGCTATTTCCGAGCCGTCGAAAGGACGCTCGTCGCTCGAACATATCACGAACGCGCCTCCGTGAATATACAGCAAAACGGGCAGATTTTGCGCGTTTTTCGGCGCATAAATATTGAGATTCAAACAGTCTTCCGAGTGATGAAAAGTCATCCCCCGCCTAAACTCTTTATAGTAAAAAATATCCTGTTTGGATTTCGACTTGCTTTCGTCGAAAAACTGTCTGAATTGAGGACAGCCGTCCCCTCTGCGCATAGCGTCGACTTCTTTTTCGAGGGGTTGCAAAATCGGCTTTTGAAATCTTTCGCCCTTTGCGAATCTGATACCCAAAAACGCCGCCGTATCGCCCCTGTCGATGCCTCTTATAACGTGATTTTGATTGTTGATAACGTATTCCATTTCCAAATTTATTTTATTTTTCAAATGTGTTTGCCTTACTACATTAAATAAAACTTTCCCTCTTCCTCACGGGGTTGTTCTTCCCCTACAAAGGTGTAGCGACGTGTACCCTAAAAAACACATCACCCCTTCCCTTCGGGCTTTCCCCTATTGCTCAAACTAACGCCAGTTCTCTGCAAGATTGCACATCGTTCGCAAGAGATGGTAGGACGCGATTGACTTCGTAACAATCGCTATTC
>CAVBBF010000057.1:0-9624 GCA_963593735.1 Phascolarctobacterium succinatutens | reverse complement strand
CGAGGCGGATTGCCTTGCAAACGCCGAAGTCCAAACACGTGAGGAAGGGGGAAGATTTTGATTTTGATGGTTTAATTCTTTAATTTATTTTCTTTTCTTGAAATCCCTCAAATAACACAATTCGTATTTTTGAAAAAAAATTGTCGAAATCGGTTGCGTGATAGAAATGTTTGTGCTAACATACTGTCAAATGTGAATCGGAGGGCTTTATGGCTCAAAGTGCTGTCAAACTCAAGAAATTCATTTCTCTTGCATCAGGTTTTGTTGCAAAGGTTGTGTTTTCTTCCATTGACGAGTGCCTCATTCCCTCGATTGATTCAAAAATTGCCTAACGAAGATGTCCTCAGCGGACATCTTTTTTTTGTCCTTGTGGCAGTGAGGCAGTCAATTTGCAACAAAGAAAATATATATAGGAGAAAGACAAATGAACAAACAACTCGTCTACGACATCAATGACAGGCCCGCGTTTGGCAAGAACCTCGTGTTTGCGTTCCAACAAGTGCTTGCAATCATGGCTGCAACAATCGCAGTGCCGACCATCATCGGACTTCCGACACAAATCCCCGCCGCAATTTTGGGTGCAGGTCTCGGCACGATAGTGTACCTTCTCTTCACAAAATTCAAAAGCCCGGTCATCGTATCGAGTTCGTTTGCGTTTTTGAGTTCGCTCTCAACCGCGCTTTGCTTCGGTTATTGCGGAGTCATTCTCGGCGGCATTTTGGCAGGCTTGGTGTATGTGGTGATCGCGCTCATCATCAAAGCAGTCGGCAGCAAATGGGTTTCAAAACTTATGCCTCCCGTCATCATCGGACCTACGGTCGCGCTCATCGGTCTTTCTTTGGCAAGCAGCGCAATGGGTGACATCACCAAGGCAAGCGGAGCAAGCGTCAATGCAAGTTACAACCTCGTCGCACTCCTTTGCGGTATCGTGACGCTCATCACAATCTGCATCTGCTCCACCCAAAAGAAATTCAAAACAGGCAGACTCATTCCGTTCATTCTCGGCATCGGAGCAGGCTATGCTGTTGCCGCGTTCTTCTCGATTTTCGGTTATGCTTGCAACGTCGAATATCTCAAGATAGTCAACTGGCAACCCCTTGTTCAAAACTTTGCCGCACTCGGCGATTCAACCGCAAGCGTCGGCGCAAAATTCCAATCCTTCCTCAACTATCCCGACTTTGCACTTATCGAGGCTATCAAGGAACTTGCAACCGGCAACGTAAGTGACGCTGTTAGCAAAGCAACCGACGGCGTTGCAACCACAATCACATGGGCAGGCGTGGGTGAAGTCGTCCTTGCATTCGTACCCGTCGCACTCGTCGTCTTTGCAGAACACATCGCAGACCACAAGAACCTCGGTTCTATCATCGGTCGCGACCTTGTCGAAGGCGAACCCGGTCTTTGCAGAACCCTCCTCGGCGACGGCGTAGGCTCAATCGTCGGCACGGTGTTCGGCATTTGCCCCAACACGACTTACGGCGAATCCGTCGGTTGCGTCGCAATCACCAAAAACGCTTCCGTATCGACAATCTTCCTTGCGGCTTGTATGTGCATAGTGCTTTCCTTCATAAGCCCGCTTATGGCACTTCTTCGCACGATTCCCGCTTGCGTAATGGGCGGCGTGTGCCTCACGCTTTACGGCTTCATCGCAGTCAGCGGTCTCAAAATGTTCAAGGACATCAACCTCGGCGACAACAAAAACCTCTTCACGGTTTCCACAATCCTCATCGCGGGTATCGGTGGACTCTCTATCAAGATTCCGTATGCGCTTGCAGGTGACGGCACCGTAACGAAAGCAATCACCATCACATCCATCGCAACCGCACTCATCCTCGGCATCATGGTTCACGCAATCATCGAAGCAATCGAGAAGAAGCAAGGCGGCGACGGCAACGAAGAAGAGACCGCAGAAGAGCCTCAAAGCCTCATCACCGGCGCAGTTGCACCCAACGCAACATTCGAGGTCGGTGTGGACGTAGTCAAAGCGGCTGCCGAAAAGGAAAGAGAAGAAGAGGTTGTCGAAGAACTTCGCGAAGAAGAAAAAACAGAAGAATCTTCCGACGCTTCCGAGCAAGAATAAGCATAAACAGGAATAATCCCCAAAAGGTTATACCACAAAAAGAGGTAAAATATGAAAGAATACGACAACGTACACATTCTTGACCATCCGCTCATTCGCCACAAGGTGGCAATCATAAGAGACAAAAACACCACGACCAAACAATTCAGAGAGGTCATCGGCGAGATAGCAACGCTCATGGCATTCGAAGCGTTCAAAGACGTACCAACTCAAAAGATCATCGTCGAAACTCCGCTCGAAACCGTTGAGCAAACCGTCGTCAAAGAAAACTCGATCGCAATCGTGCCTATCCTTCGCGCAGGACTCGGTATGGTTGACGGAATCCTCACGCTTTTCCCTGCGGCGAAAGTCGGACACATCGGTATGTACCGCAATGAAGAAACCCTCGAACCGCAAGAATACTACTGCAAATTGCCCCAAGGCATCGAGGATAAAGTGGTTATGCTCGTAGACCCGATGCTCGCAACCGGCGGCAGCGCATGCGACGCAATCGCTCTTCTCAAAAAACGCGGCTGCAAGCACATCAAATTCCTTGCCATCATCGGCGCTCCCGAAGGCATCGAAAAAGTGCATTCCGCACATCCCGACGTTGAAGTTTATGTCTCCACTCTCGATCGCCAACTCAACGAGAACGGCTACATTTTGCCGGGGTTGGGGGATGCGGGGGATCGCATCTTCGGCACAAAATAAAACCGCGCTATTGAGCGAATAACTTTGGACGCGATTGACATGCGTAGCAATCGCTATTCCGTCACTTCGTTCCTTACAGGCACGACTTGCCTCAAAACCGTGTACGTCTATGTACACTGGGTTTCGATTCAAGCCGTGCCTTTCGCGTTCTTCATCTCAATATCGCGGTTTTAAGACACAAACAGCGAACAACTGCGTCAGAGTCCGTCTTCCAAACAGTCACGTACGATAAGTACGCTCCTGTCTGTCAGACGGACTCTTCCTTGTTCTTAATCTGTTTTACGCTTTATTTTGGAAGATAAAAT
Source organism: Phascolarctobacterium succinatutens (assembly GCA_963593735.1). Classification (GTDB taxonomy): domain Bacteria; phylum Bacillota; class Clostridia; order Christensenellales; family CAG-917; genus CAG-475. The sequence continues at coordinate 6,549 of CAVBBF010000057.1, read as the reverse complement.
ACTGCAAACAACATCAGTGCACAAAGTACGCTCCTGTCTGTCAGACGGACTCTTTCTTGTTCTTCATCTATTTGAACCTCTTATTTAAAATAAAACCGCGCTATTGAACGAATAACTGTGTCAATCCTTTTTGTTCACCCGTCACGTACGATTTGGTACGTTAGGCGGATTCGCAAAAGGGCGTTTCCTTGTTCTTCATCTGTTGTACGCTTTATTTTGCAAGATAAAATGCTCTCTTCATCTCTATTATTTTGCAAAAAAACGAGAAAAGCGACATCGATTGAAATAAATCGATGACATATTTTATTGACTTTTGGGATGGCAAATGTTATTCTTATTACGAAAAAAGTTAGCAAACCATATTTTTCCGAAAAGGAGTGGTGTTCATGGAAGAGATTGTCATCAGAAGAGATAGATATTTGAATCAACTCATAAGCAAGAGAAAAAACGGCTTGATTAAAATTGTCACCGGACTTAGAAGGTGCGGCAAAAGTTATTTGCTCTTCAATTTGTTTTATGATTGTTTGCGTGAACATGGTGTTGACGATAATCATATCGTCAAACTTGCGCTGGACGACGACAGAAACGAAAAATATAGAAATCCCGACAATTTGTCCGAGTTTCTGCATTCAAAAATCGCAGACGACAACACATATTATATTCTGCTCGACGAGGTTCAATTTGCCATTTCGGACGAGGAAATGAAGAAAAAGACACCGGTCAGACTTTATGGAATTTTGAACGGACTTGCAAGATTGAAAAATGCGGATATTTACATTACGGGCAGCAATTCAAAATTTTTGTCATCCGATATCTCGACGGAGTTTCGAGGAAGAGGCGATGAAATTCGTGTAAATCCGTTGTCGTTTGCGGAGTTATTTTCCGCTTATAAAAACGGCGATAAGTATGAAGCGTGGGAAGAATACACCACTTACGGCGGAATGCCGCAACTCGTGTTTTTTGATAGCGATGAAGAAAAATCCAAATATCTGTCCGACTTGTTTAAGAAAACATATTTGAAAGATATTGCGGAAAGGAACAACTTGTGCAGCGACATAATTTTGGACAATCTCGTGGATGTTCTCGCATCGTCTGTCGGTTCTTTGAGCAATCCGTCTAAAATTGCTGCGACTTTCAATTCAAACGGCATCAAAACCACCGACAAAACAATTTCGTCATATATAGATTTTCTCGAAGACGCTTTTATGATCAGAAAAGCAAAAAGATATGACATAAAAGGACGTAAATATATAAATTCTCCGTTGAAATACTATTTTAGCGATATCGGGCTTAGGAACGCCAGATTGAATTTCAGGCAGCAAGAAACCACGCATATAATGGAAAACGTGATTTACAACGAACTCGTGATGCGCGGATTCAACGTCGATGTCGGCATTGTCGAGCATTATGTCAGATTGGACGACGGCAGACAGAAAGTCAAGCAACTCGAAGTTGATTTTGTCTGCAATCTGGGAAACCAACGCTATTACGTCCAATCCGCTTTTTCTATCCCGACCGAAGAGAAGATGCGGCAAGAGCAGACACCGCTTGACAAGATAAATGATTCTTTCAAAAAAATCATTGTCACGCAAGATCACGTGAAGGCATGGAGAAACGAAAATGGCTATTTGATAATAAATATTATCGATTTTTTACTCAATAGGGATAGCCTGAATCTGTAATAGGTTTGGGCTATACTCGCTCATTTGTTGTCCGATGCCAAGAATATGTGCACATAAAATGTAAAAAATTGCGTCGAAATGCTTGACAAATCGCCTTTTCGGTGCGGAGGATAGGAGTAACAAACGGCGGCGGCGCGTTTTCGGGAATGTTTGCGCTTTTCAAAAGTCAACCGCCGTTAAAGCGAAAATAAAAAGGAGCAACGCTCATGAACAACGAAATACCCTACAAAATATATTTGACGGAAAACGAGATGCCGTCCGCCTGGTACAACGTGCGCGCGGATATGAAAAACAAGCCTGCGCCGTTGCTCAATCCGTCCACTCTCAAAAAGGCTACGATAGACGAACTTTCGCAGGTGTTTTGCAAGGAACTTGCCAAGCAGGAACTCGACGACGACACCGCCTACATCCCCATTCCGCAGGAAATCAGAGATTTTTACAAAATGTATCGTCCGTCGCCGCTCGTCAGGGCGTATTGCCTTGAAAAGAAATTGGACACTCCTGCGCACATATATTACAAATTCGAGGGCAACAACACATCGGGAAGCCACAAACTCAACAGTGCAATCGCGCAGGCGTATTACGCAAAAAAGCAGGGTCTTGACGGCGTTACGACGGAAACCGGCGCAGGACAGTGGGGAACGGCGCTTTCTATGGCGTGTTCGTATTTCGGCTTGAATTGCGACGTATTTATGGTCAAATGCTCCTACGAGCAAAAACCGTTCAGAAGGGAAGTTATGCGCACATACGGCGCAAACGTTACGCCGTCTCCGTCCATGTCGACCGAAATCGGTAGAAAAATCAATGCGGAATTTCCCGGAACAAGCGGTTCGCTCGGCTGCGCCATCTCCGAAGCGGTGGAAAAGGCGACAACCACGCCCAACACGAGATATGTTTTGGGCTCGGTGCTGAATCAAGTGCTTTTGCATCAGTCGGTGATAGGCTTGGAAACGCAAACCGCACTCAAAAAATACGGCGTAAAAGCGGATATTATCATTGGTTGCGCGGGCGGCGGTTCTAATCTGGGCGGACTTATCTCGCCGTTTGTGGGCGAAATGTTGAGAGGAGAAGCCGATTACAGAATAATCGCCGTGGAGCCTGCCTCTTGTCCGTCGCTTACGAGGGGGAAATTCGCCTATGATTTTTGCGATACGGGCAAGGTGTGTCCGCTTGCCAAAATGTACACGCTGGGAAGTTCCTTTATTCCGTCCGCCAATCACGCAGGCGGATTGAGATATCACGGGATGAGTTCGGTTGTTTCCCAACTGTATCACGACGGCTATCTTACGGCGCGTTCGGTCGAGCAGACCAAAGTTTTTGAAGCCGCCGAAACGTTTGCGAGGGTGGAAGGAATTTTGCCTGCGCCCGAGAGCAGTCACGCCATATGCGCAGCAATAGACGAGGCTTTGATTTGCAAACAAACGGGGGAAGCGAAAAACATCGTGTTCGGTCTCACGGGAACGGGTTATTTCGATATGGTTGCGTATGCAAAGTACAACGACGGCGACATGAGCGATTATATCCCGACCGACGACGACATCGCAAAAAGCCTTGCCAAATTGCCGATACAGCCATAAAACGTGTTTCAAACAAGAGTGAATCGCGGTGTGGGGCAAAACCCTACCCGCGATTATTTAGTATCAATTATTAATTATTCATTATCAATTGCGCGCAAACGTTTGACAATTCTCTTGCATTTTGGTAAATTTAATGTCGAGCCGCTCGAAAGTGGTTTTTAAGTCAATCACAGATTGCACCTATGTCGGCGAGACTGGTTAGAGGAGGTAAAACAATGTACGCAGTAGTTGAATGCGGAGGCAAGCAATACAAGGTTGAGAAAGATATGCTCGTCAAGGTCGAGAAAATCGACGCTGAAATCGGCGACGTCATCGAACTCAAAACCCTTATGCTCGTCGACGACAACGGAAACGTCAAAGCAGGCAAAGACGCACAAGCCGTAAAGGTCAGTGCAAAAGTCAATGCACAGGACAAGTTCCCCAAAGTTTACGTTTTCCATTACAAGTCCAAAAAGAACATCAGAAAGCGTCAAGGTCATCGTCAACCGTACACCGAGTTGAAGATTGTTTCAATCGAGGGTTAAGCGATGGTCAAGGTCAAGTTCTCAACACAAGACGGAAAGTTTGTGGGTGTTGAATGCAGTGGGCATTGCGAGTATGCCGAAGAGGGTGCGGATATAGTTTGCGCGGCGTTAAGTTCGGTTATACAAACGGCGGTGCTTGGCATTATGCACATAGTGGGCGTGAACATAGCGTATGAAACCGACGCAAAAGACGGTTATCTGTATGCGATGTTGCCAAAATCCATGACTTCCTCTCAAGCGCACGACGCGGACGTGATTTTGAGAACGGCTTATTTAGGGGCGTCCGACCTCTATGAAAACTTTTCGGACTTTATAACATTGGAGGTAGAATGATTATGTTTATGAATATACAATTGTTCGCTCATAAGAAAGGAACGGGTTCTTCGCACAACGGTCGTGATAGCGAATCCAAGCGTCTGGGCCCCAAGCGCGCTGACGGTCAATTCGTTCTCGCAGGCAACATTCTTGTTCGCCAAAGAGGCACGAAGTATCATCCGGGCAACAACGTTTCAATCGGCAAAGACGATACGTTGTTTGCACTTATCGACGGCGTTGTGAAATTTGAGCGTGTTGGAAAAGACAGAAAACAAGTTTCCGTTTACGCACAAGAGCAATAACAGTCAAAACCAAACCGCCCGAATTCAGGGCGGTTTTTCTATAGTTTGTACGCATACATGCGTGCGCGCGCACGGCAATATATTTAACTATGAATCAAATCGAATTTTCAATCCCCAAAACGACGACTTTCAACGTCGGACAAACTCTCGATTGCGGACAGGTTTTTCGTTTCGTGCAGGAAGGCGATACGTTCAGAGTGTGCGCCAAAAACCATATGGCGCATATAACCGACGAGGGCGGCGAATATGTCGTAAAGTGCGACGACAAGGACTTTTTTGAAAAGTATTTCGATTTTGACACCGACTATGCGGCGATTCAGGCGCAAGTTGCGGACAACGACTTTGTCAAAGACGCAATCGAGTACGGCAAAGGGATTCACATTCTTCGTCAAGACCCGATTGAAGCGATTTTTTCTTTTATCGTGTCGCAAAACAACCACATTCCGAGAATCAAGGGCATAATCGAGCGCATATGTGACTCTTTGGGCGAGGATATGGGCGAATATCACGCTTTTCCGAGCGTCGAGAAACTTGCGAGCGCAGGCGCGGACTTTTATGCGAAAATAGGCGCAGGGTATAGGGCGGAATATCTCGACAGAGTTGCCAAAACCATGCTTGACGAAAACATCGACGAGTGGAAAAAACTCGCGACTCCCGAACTTCGCGCAAAACTTTTGTCCTTGCACGGCGTAGGCAGAAAGGTTGCCGATTGCGCGTTGCTGTTCGGATTCTCGCGATTTGACGTTTTCCCGGTGGACACTTGGATAAAAAAGGCGTTCGAGAGCGAATACGAGGGCGTTGCGCCCGAAAAAATGTCCGATTTGCTCGTGAAAAGGTACGGCGAAAACGCCGGTTTTGTCCAACAATGGACGTTTTATTTCAAAAGAGCAAAAAAAGTATAGACAAAATGTATTTTTTGTTATAAAATGAGTTTATCAATATAAAAAGAGTATTACAAGTCCGCTTTTTGCGACTTGAAAGAGGAGAAGAAGATTATGGCAGCAAGCAAAAAATATGTAGTTCTTGCAGACATCGAAAGCGTCAGAGTTCCTTTCAGCGTGTTTGAATCCGCTCTTGAAGAACTTTCCCGTATCGGCGAAATCGCAGCGTGCAAATTCTACGGGTATTCCGCAAAGCGTACCAAAGACTACGGCGAGTTCATCCAAGAAAACAGTTACGACGCACTCTCTGCACTTCCCAAAAAGAGAAAAGGCAAACTCGACCTTCGTCAAGTCATCGACGCGGCAAGACTTGCCCAATTCCCCAACATCGACGGTTTCTTCCTTATCTACGGAAACGGCGACATCACTCCGCTCATCGCTTATTTGAAAGCATACGGCAAAGATGTCGTTGCAGGCGTTGTCGAACCCGACAAGAACTCCGTCCTTTGCAACAAGGTCATCATGCTTGACGCAAGAGCGACCACGCAAACCGTGCTCAATGCAGGCTACAAGAAGGTCAATGCGGCACCCGTCGTAAAGAGAGCGGCTCAACCCAAAGCGGCACCCGTTCAATACGCACCCGCACCGCAACCGGCACCTCAACCTGTTTACCAACAACCCGTGCAACCCGTATATCAACAACCCGTTGCGCCTCAACCTGCACCTGCAGCACCCGCACAAACTCAACAACAAAGCGAAGAAGCGGCTCAAATGGCATTGCTTCTCGAGCAATTCAACAAAATCATCGCAAGCGACAACTGAGTTTGAATTGTCAACAAACCAATCAAAAATCCCGCATTTTGCGGGATTTTTTGGACTTTCAAAGCATAAGGTGTTTGCGTTGACGGAACGCGAGCCGCAAGGCGGCGAGAAAAGGGAGCGCCGAGCTTTCGTCACGCACAAGCCCATTTGCTTCAACCGCAACAAGTTGCAGTTGTTCGCCTTTGTGCTTTGCGTTCCTCGTCCCACACGCCAAAAACTGCGCTTTCATCATATAACTCGAACACAAGTTCGCTTGTTTTTGACGTGCGGGAACCCTTGTGCGTGTAGTACAAGCGACTGCGCCGTTTGGGTGCGAAGCTGGCGCACAAAGGACGGTGACACGGCTTTCAGCCGATTTGTATTACCAACAGCCCGTCTGCCGTTCGTTGCGTGCAACGAACTAGCGATTGCTACGAAGTCAATCGCGTCAGTGTTGCCCCACGCGG
>CAVBBF010000056.1:0-9859 GCA_963593735.1 Phascolarctobacterium succinatutens | reverse complement strand
TGCCCCACGCGGAGCGGACGTCGTGGGTTCCCTCAAAGAATGCAGAGGGGGAACGGCGGTGGGGGAAACACGTGAGGAAGGGGGAACTTTAGTTTAAGTTCTCCCCCCCCTCTACACTTTTGTAGAGTAAGAGAAATACCCGAGAGGGAAAGAGGGTGCGCTTCTATTTAGAGCACGCGCCGTCAAACTCTTGTAGAGGACGAACAAGACGCATATAGCAAACTTTTCCTTGACAAATTCGCAAAAGCGGATTATAGTTTTTTCATCAAACAGGAGGCAGATTGAAGATTTTATGACAACGATGTTTTGCAACAAACAATCTTTTTCTGTTTCCGAAGCAGTTTCCTTTGCGCTCGCTTCTCGATTTTTCGAGGGCGGTTATTACTATTATTTTAGCACTAAGATTGATTGAGCAAAGGGCGCTGTGCGTTGACGTTTCGAATATACGAAATCGGCGATTCCTTTGCGGAATCGCTTTTTTGTTTGAAGAACAAAAACGGTTGGTATCGGGTTTGAATTGACGATATTTGCAAAAAAATCGAAATATTGAGCAAAAAAACGGTGATTTTGCCCGAAAAATGCAACATTGAGCAAAAAATTTGTGGATTTATAGTCATTATCGATTATAATGAATCCAAAGAGGTTATTATGCAGGACATAAAGGAATCGAGAAAAATAATCAACGAAGTCGACGAGCAGATGGCTCGTTTGTTTGAAAAACGTATGCAGGCGTGCGAGCAAATTGCGCTTTACAAAAAGCAAAACGGATTGAGCGTTCGCGACAGCGAGAGGGAAGAGCAGGTTGTGACAAACAACGCAAAACTCATCGAATCGCCCGCACTCGTGCCGTATTACAAGGATTTTATCCGCGCGACCATGGAAGTTTCGTGCAAATATCAATCCTCGCTTATGCGCAAAATGCGCGTTGCGTATTGCGGAACGGAGGGCGCGTTTGCGCACATTGCTGCAAAGAAGATGTATCCCGATTCCGAATACGTTGCGTTCTCCAACTTTCAAGACGCATATGCGGCGACTGAAAGCGGCGATTGCGATTGCTCGGTCCTTCCGCTCGAAAACAGTTACGCAGGCGAAGTTGGCGAGGTTATGGATTTGATTTTTTCGGGCGCGCTTCACATCAACCAAGTGATAGACGTTGCCGTCGCACACAATCTCATTGCAAAAGACGGCGTTTCCATCGAGGATATCAAGACCGTCGTAAGCCACCCCCAAGCGCTTGCGCAGTGCGAGGAGTATATCAAAAAGCACGGTTTCGAAACGAGAGCGTATTCGAACACCGCTCTTGCGGCAAAATACGTCGCCGAGGCGCAAGACGGCACGGTTGCGGCAATCGCTTCCGACGAAACGGCAAGAATATTCGGCTTGACCGTTCTCGATTCGCATATCAACGACAATCTCAACAACACCACTCGTTTTGCGGCGTTTTCGAGAGCGGAAAATATCCCCGTATCTATGGGCAAGCGCGAGGACGAAAATTTCATTTTGGCGTTCACCGTTCAAAACGAATCGGGTGCGCTCGCAAGCGCGCTCAACATCATCGGCGCACACAACTTCAATATGCGCACGCTTCGTTCTCGTCCCATGAAAGACTTGCAGTGGAACTACTATTTCTACATAGAGGCAGAAGGCAACGTTCGCACGGAAAACGGCAAGGATATGCTTCAAGAATTGTCCGCTCTTTGCGCAAAACTCAAACTTGTGGGCAGTTACTTTGCAAGCAACGTGAGGTGAGTATGATATTTAGCGTAAAGGCAGGCGAAAACGGTTACGACGTGGTTGTGGACAGAGGCATTTTGTCAGACGTCGGCGAACTTTTGAATCTTGACAGGCGCGTGCTTGTCGTCACTGACGACGGCGTGCCGAAAACCTATTCCGAAAAGATTGAAAAAGCCTGCGAAAAGTGCGTGAAAGTATGCCTGAAACAAGGCGAGAAAAGCAAGAACTTCGACAATTTCAAACTGCTTTTGCACACAATGCTTCAAAACGGTTTCACGAGAAAGGATTGCGTTGTCGCACTCGGCGGCGGCGTTGTGGGGGATATAGCGGCGTTTTCGGCTTCGTGTTATATGCGCGGAATCGATTTTTACAACGTGCCGACAACCTTGCTTTCCCAACTCGACTCGTCCATAGGCGGCAAAACCGCAATAGATTTCGAGGGCGTAAAAAACGTTGTGGGAAGTTTCTATCAACCCTCGAAAGTCTTAATCGACGTGGACACGCTCGACACTCTTGACGAAAGACAGTTGCACGCAGGGCTCGTCGAGGCGATAAAAATGGCGGCAACGTCCGACAAAGAACTTTTCGAACGCATAGAAAAAAGCGAGAATCTGAAAGACGATTTGCTTGAAATCGTGCAAGCATCCCTCGCAATAAAAAAGGACGTCGTCGAAAAAGACCCCAAAGAAAAAGGACTTCGCAAAGTGCTCAACTTCGGGCATACTCTCGGACACGCAATAGAGAGCGAGCAAAAGGGCGCGCTTCTGCACGGCGAGTGCGTGGGCATAGGTATGTTGCCTATGTGTTCTAAAGAAGTTGAAAAAAGACTTGAAAAAGTGCTGAAAAAATACCATTTACCCACCGCCGCAAACTGCGATAAAGACGAACTTTTGCGACTTATGACCCACGACAAAAAAGCGGAAGGAAGCAAAATTCGCACGGTTGTCGTAAACGAGATAGGCTCGTTTGAATTTGCGGATATGACTGCAGAAGAAATTCTTGAAAGAGAGGATAGATTATGAAAAACACGTTCGGACAAAGTGTAGCCCTGACCGTATTCGGCGAAAGCCACGGCGCAGGCGTAGGCGTTGTTCTCGACGGCTTGTGTTCGGGAATCGACGTGAGCGACGAGGACATAAAAGCGGTGCTTGTTTTGCGCGCGCCCTCTATGTCCACCGACACCGCAAGGCGCGAAAGAGACGAATATAAAATTCTCTCGGGCGTGTTTAACGGCAAGACTACGGGTACGCCGATTTGCATTTTCATACCCAACGAAAACACGGATTCCAAGGCGTATGAATACGGCGTTGCTCGCCCCTCGCACGCAGACTATGCGGCGTTTTGCAAGTACGGCGGATTTGAAGATTATAGGGGCGGCGGACACTTTTCGGGCAGAGTCACGGCAGGTGTCGTCGCGGCAGGCGCGATACTCAAAGGCACATTGAAAAACGTCGGCGTTAGAATAGGCACGCACATACTCGAATGCGACAACGTGCGCGATAACGAGTTTAACGATATACAAAACGAGGTTTTAAGCCTCGGTTGTGCAAAATTTCCAGTATTGAACGAGGAAAAAGGCAAAGAGATGATTGCTCGCATAGAGTGGGCAAAGGCAAATCTCGACAGCGTGGGTGGCATAACGCAAACGGCGATAGTCGGCACTCCGTCGGGCGTAGGCGAGCCTATGTTCGACAGCGTAGAGGGTGTGCTTTCTCACGCGCTTTTTGCAATCGGCGGCATTAAGGGCATAGAGTTCGGCAAGGGCTTTGAGATGAGCAGAATGCACGGCTCGAGTGCAAACGATTCTTTCGTCGTAGAGGACGGAAAGATAACCACCGCAACCAACAACAACGGCGGCATAAACGGCGGTATTTCAAACGGTATGCCCATACTCTTTAACTGCGCGGTGAAACCCACGCCGTCCATAGCGCAAAAGCAAAACACCGTCGATTTCGTAAACGGAAAGGAAAGACAAATCGAGATTGTCGGAAGACACGACCCTGCAATCATTAGGCGAATTTGCCCTGTGATAAACAGCGTGAGCGCGCTTGTCATATGCGATTTGCTCGCTCAAAGATACGGCACGGACGTTTTCAGAAAAGGCATAAAAAAATGAAGTACGGACTTATCGGCGAAAAACTTTCGCACAGTTATTCGTGCGAGATACACGCGCTAATCGCTTCTTACGATTACGAACTTAAACCGCTTGCAAAAGACGAAGTGGCAAACTTTTTGCAAGAGCGTGATTTTTGCGCGATAAACGTCACCATACCATACAAGGAAGTCGTCATACCTTATCTCGACGTTATATCCGACGAGGCAAGGGCAATCGGCGCAGTGAATACAATAGTCAACAAGGACGGCAAACTTTTCGGCTACAACACCGACTATTACGGCATAAAAGCGTTGTTTGACAAGGCGGATATAGACCCCGTCGGCAAGGACGCGCTCGTGCTCGGCACGGGCGGAACGGCAAAGACGGCAAGCGCGGTTCTTCGCGCGCTGGGCGCAAAGAGCGTGACAAAAGTTTCTCGCTCCAAAAAGGACGGCGCAATCGACTACGACGAGGCAAAGGAAAGAAAGAATACGCAGATAATTTTCAACGCAACGCCCGTCGGGATGTTCCCGAGCGACGATCAACAGCCGATAGATTTGCAAAGTTTTTGCAACCTCGAAGGCGTGCTTGACGCAATATATCACCCCCTTTGCACCAACCTCGTGTTGCAAGCAAAAGACAAGGGCGCAAAGTCGATTGGCGGCTTGTATATGCTTGTTGCGCAGGCGGTGTATGCGTCGAGATTGTTCCTCTCAAAAGACATCTTTGACGTGAGAAAGGACGAAATCGAAAGCGTGTATCAAAAGATACTTGCCCAAAAGCAAAACGTCGTTCTCGTAGGGATGCCGTCGTCGGGAAAAACCACGGTCGGCAAGATGGTTGCAAGAATCCTCAAAAGAGAGTTCGTGGATACGGACAGTGAAATAGAAAAGAAAATCGGAATGCCCATAGCCGACTTTTTCGCAAAGTACGGCGAAGCGGAATTCAGAAAAATAGAAAGCGAAACTATAAACGAAGTTTCAAAAAAGAGCGCGGCGGTGATCGCTACGGGCGGCGGCGCGGTGCTTGATCAAAACAACGTAAACGCATTGAAGCGCAACGGCAAAATCGTGTTTTTGGACAGAAAATCGCAAGATTTGGTGGCAACAAAATCGCGACCTTTATCATCGAATACGGACGACTTGAAAAAACTGTACGAAAAACGCTATCCTATATATAACGCGTGCGCGGACGTAAAAGTCGCAAACGACGGGAGCGTAAACAAAGCCGCATACGCAATCGCAAAGGAATTTGAAAAATGAAAATAATTGTTCTCAACGGTCCTAACATCAATATGCTCGGCATCCGCGAGCCGCAAATTTACGGCAATCGCACCTATTCCGACCTTTTGGAAACCATAAAAGCGTACTGCAATTCAAAAAACATCGAGGTTGAGTGCTTCCAGTCCAACCACGAGGGCGCGCTCATCGACAAAATCCAAGAGGCATATTTTGAAAAGTTCGACGGGATTGTGATAAATCCGGCAGGGTATACGCACACGAGCGTTTCAATCGCGGACGCGCTAAAAGGCGTGGACATTCCGTTTGTCGAAGTGCATATTTCAAAAGTGGACGACAGAGAGGACTTCCGCAAGATAAGTTTTGTAAGACCCTATGCGCTCGCAACCGTTTCGGGCAAAGGATTCGAGGGATATTTGGACGCGATAAAAATGCTCGAAAACTTGCAAAAATAACAAAAAAAACGAATATAAGGTGCCTTTAAAACGGCATAAAAAACGGCGAAAAAACGCAAAAAATAAGCGAAAAAAACCGCATAAAAATCAACGAAAAACCGCTAAAATCGGTACGAAAATTAGACATAAAAATCAATAAAAACAGTATAAAAACGCAAAAAAAATGAGAGTTAAAATCGAAAAATCCACAGCCGAAGGCGCAGTGATTGCGCCGCCGTCAAAGAGCCTTGCGCATAGGCTTATGATTGCGTGCGCGCTGTCGCAAGAGGGCGGAAAAGTCGTGGGAATTTCGGACAGCGAAGATATGGCGGCAACTCTCGATTGCATAAAAACTCTCGGCATAACCTCGCAAAAAGACGGCGATACGGTGACCTTCAAAAAAGAGTGTGAAAACTCCGAAATCGACGAAAACAACTCAAATACGCAACGTGTTGGAAACGGCAAAAACAGCGTGTTCGTAAACGACGAAAACGGCGAGTTTGCAAACGGCAAAAACAATGTGTATTCAAGCGGCGATTGCGTGAAAAAAGCAAAGATTTTCGATTGCAGAGAGAGCGGAAGCACGCTTAGATTTTTCATCCCTATTGCCGCCGCTTTTTTTGAAAACTCGGTGTTTGTCGGCTCGAAAAGATTGCTCGAAAGAGGCGTGGAAGTATACGAAAAAGCACTCGGCAAAAAGGGCGTAAAAGTGGTTTGCGACGGCGAAAAAATTTCATTGTCGGGACGACTTAAAAGCGGAATTTACACATTGCGCGGCGACGTGAGCAGTCAATATATTTCGGGACTTTTGTTTGCGCTCCCTATGCTTGACGGCGACAGCGAGATAAGAGTTCTTCCGCCCGTCGAGAGCAGGGCGTATATAGATTTGACAATCGACGTATTGAAAAAGGCGGGCATAAAGATTGTCGAAAAAGAAGAAAACGTGTTTTCAATCAAGGGCAATCAACGCTATCTTGGCGGCGAATACGTGGTCGAGGGCGACTGGTCAAACGGCGCAATGCTTCTTGCTTTGAACGAACTCGGCGGCAACGTCGAAGTTGAAGGTCTTGACGAAAACAGCGTTCAGGGCGACAAAATCTGCAAAGACATTTTCAAAGAATTGAACGACAAGAATGCGGTTATCGACCTTGCGAATTGCCCCGATTTAGCGCCGATTGCGTTTTGCGTCGCAGCGGTGAAAGAGGGCGCTACCTTTGTCGGCACGAGGCGGCTCAAAATAAAAGAGAGCGACAGAGCGCAGGCTATGGCACAAGAACTCGCAAAATTCGGAATCGACGTCGAAGTGCGCGAAAACGAGGTTGTTGTACACAAAAACGATATAAAAACGCCCGATTGTGCAATTTGCGGTCACAACGACCACAGAATCGTGATGGCGTGCAGTATACTTTTAAGCGCGGTCGGCGGTGTTGTCGACGGCGCGGAAGCAGTGAAAAAAAGTTTTCCGAATTTCTTTGAAACGATAGGAAAACTCGGGGTGAAGTATGAAATTGAATAAGGATATGAAAATTCTCATAGTCGGGCTTGGACTCATAGGCGGCAGTTACGCAGAGGCGCTTTCAAAAAAGGGCTATGAGGTGGGTGCAATCGACAAGAGCGAAGGTGCGATAGAGTTCGCAATAGAAAAAGGGTATATCGCAAGCGGCTCTACAAAGGTTGAGAGTGAATACATCGGCAAATTCGACTTAATCGTGTTTGCGCTTTATCCGCATGCGTTTGTCGAATGGATTGAAAAGAATCAAGACTGCTTTAAGTCGGGCGCGGTGATAACCGACGTTACCGGCGTAAAGGGCGGCGTTGTGGAAAAGGTGCAGAGCGTGCTTCGCGGCGACGTGGAATTTATAAGCGCGCACCCGATGGCAGGCAGAGAATGCTCGGGTGTCGAGAACGCAAAGGCGGAAATTTTCGACGGCGCAAACTACATCGTCGTACCGACCGAAAAAAATACGCAGAGCGCAATCGAACTTTGCGAGGATTTGGGAAGGCAACTCGGCTTCAAGCATATCTGTACGCTCACCGTAAAACAACACGACGAGATGGTGGGATTCCTTTCCCATCTCACACACTGCATCGCGGTGTCGCTTATGGTGTGCAAAGAGAGCGAGCATCTTGCCGATTATACGGGGGATTCCTTCCGCGACCTCACTCGAATCGCAAAGATAAACGACGAGATGTGGAGCGAGTTGTTCCTTGCCAACAAGGACGAGATAGTCGAGCAAATGGACCTTTTCGAGCAACATTTCGACAAACTAAAAAAGTGTATCGAGTCGAACGACAGAGAGGGAATACGAGAGATGATGCGCCTTTCGACCAAGCGTCGCAAGGTTTTCGATAAATGCAACGAGGTGAAAGAATGAATTTGGAATTCAAAAGAAAACTGCCCACATTGCAAGAGATAAAGGCAATGTACCCCATAGACGAGCAACTCGCTTCTCATAAAAAAGCGACCGACGACGCTCTTAAAGCGATATTCGAGGGCAAGGACGCAAGGCTCGTGCTTGTGATAGGTCCGTGTTCTGCGGACAGAGAGGACGCCGTGCTCGACTATATTTCGAGATTGCGCACGGTGCAAGAAAAGGTCAGGGACAAAATTCTCATTGTGCCGCGCATTTATACCAACAAACCGCGCACGACGGGCGACGGCTACAAGGGAATGTTGCACCAACCCGACCCCCACGCAAGCGAAAATATGCTCAAAGGTCTTATCGCAATCCGCAAACTGCACATAAAAGCGTTGCGCGAAACGGGCTTTTCCTGCGCGGACGAAATGCTCTATCCCGAAAATCACCTCTATTTGTCCGACGTGCTTTCTTATGTCGCGGTCGGCGCAAGGTCGGTTGAAAATCAGTTCCACCGCCTTACCGCAAGCGGCTTGGATATTCCCGTCGGTATGAAAAACCCTACGAGCGGCGATTTGGCGGTTATGATGAATTCAATCCGCGCCGCACAACATCCGCACACGTTCGTGTACACGGGCTGGGAAGTCAACTCGAAAGGCAATCCGCTCGCGCACGCCATTTTGCGAGGCTCGGTGGACAAAAACGGTCAGACCATACCCAACTATCACTACGAGGATTTGCGCAGACTCGCGGATTTGTACGCTCAAAGCGGACTTGCAAACCCCGCCGTCATCGTGGACACCAACCACTCTAATTCTGCAAAACGCTTCTACGAGCAACCGCGTATCGCAAAGGAAGTTTTGCACAGTATGCGCGAGTCGTCCGACATCAAATCCATCGTCAAAGGACTTATGATAGAGTCCTACATCGAGGAAGGGGCGCAATCCCCCGACGGCGGCGTGTACGGCAAATCCATCACCGACCCGTGTCTCGGCTGGCAGGACACCGAAAGATTGATTTTCGACCTCGCGGAAACGCTTTGAGATACGAGCAAAGTTCGGATTGAACGACAACTCGGTTTGAAGTTGCGTAGGAAATCGACGTTGAAAGATATACGACGTTGAAAGATATACGACGTTGAAGGATTAAGCAACCGAGAACAAATCAACGAATAATGAAAAACGGCAATTTTGCGCCAATAAACAAATATCCCGAGCGACCACGCTCGGGATACTTGCTTTGTAAGAAGATATTTAAGGGAGAAAATCACAATGCTTGTGAGCATTGACAATTTGTGTTTCAATTTCTTTGTACTTTTATTATAAGCATATATCTGCGCATTAGTCAACAGAAATATGAAAAAAATTTCATATTATTTTTTATTTTATGATATGTGTGCAGAAAGTTCCGATTCGGGTTGCAAAATCTCGCATGTCGCGCTTCGAGTTTTGTGGCGATTTTACTCGAAACGGTCAATGAGGACAGACATTTTATCAAAAATGATACAAATCGCTTGTCAAACGGCGGGAATTAGTGTAAGATAACTCTTGCTTTGGAGGCATAGCCCAGTTGGTTAGAGCGCTACGTTGACATCGTAGAGGTCATAAGTTCGAGTCTTATTGTCTCCACCACACGATAACCATCCGCACCTGTCGCACTTACAGGAGCGGATGTTTTATTTTTATCAAACATTTTGTAGTTTATTGGCAAACACAAATCTTTGTTCCTTTTTATCCCATATCTAACGGAAAAATGAATAGTATGTTTATCAATTGTGATGTCGAGCACTTGTTTTGTTCTGCTTCCGCGATTTATTGGTATCTCACATTTGCTAAAAAAATGTCCCCGTTGATCGTCTGGATCATCGGGGACGCAATGTGAATATTTATAATAAATTTCTATTTTATCGTCATAAGCGATTATTTTTTCGATTAAGTTGTTCAAGAGTATTTTGGGCGATGCGCTTAATGATTTTCGCAGATATTTTTCTACCTCATCTCG
>CAVBBF010000055.1:0-9878 GCA_963593735.1 Phascolarctobacterium succinatutens | reverse complement strand
GGGTGTGGGCAAAGCCCACCCGCAATTATTAATTATTAATTATTCATTATTAATTGTTCACATATGAGGTGTTTTTCTGAATAACGTCGTGCGCGCCGCCCTCTTTTATGCTGATTGCGGAAACGAGCGTCATCTTTGCGTCTTTGTGCAAAGCCTCGATTGTCGTTGCTCCGCAGTTGCACATTGTGGATTTGACTTTGTACAGACTCTTGCGGACGTTGTCTTTGAGGCTGCCTGCATACGGAACGTAACTGTCCACGCCTTCTTCGAATCCCAGACCGCTCTTGCCGCCGAGATCGTAGCGTTGCCAGTTTCTTGCACGGTTGCTGCCCTCGCCCCAATATTCTTTGACGTAGTTGCCGTTGATGACAAGTTTGTTGGTGGGGCTTTCGTCGAATCTTGCAAAGTATCTGCCGAGCATAAGGAAGTCCGCGCCCATAGCCAAAGCAAGCGTCATATGGTAGTCTTGCACGATTCCGCCGTCCGAGCAAATGGGGATATAAACGCCCGTCTTTTTGAAGTACTCGTTGCGAGCCTCCGCAACTTCGATAAGCGCGGTTGCCTGCCCTCTGCCGATGCCCTTTTGCTCGCGAGTTATGCAGATAGAGCCGCCGCCGATGCCCACTTTTATGAAGTCCGCGCCGCAGTCCGCAAGGAAGTTGAATCCGTCCTTGTCGACTACGTTGCCTGCGCCCACTTTGACCTTGTCGCCGTAGTTTTTGCGGATATAATCGAGAGTTCTCTTTTGCCATATGGTGTAGCCCTCGGACGAATCGATGCACAACACGTCCGCACCCGCTTCGATGAGAGCAGGCACTCTTTGCTCGTAGTCGAGAGTGTTTATGCCTGCGCCGACCATATATCTCTTGCTCGAATCCAAAAGTTCGTCGGGGTTCTTCTTGTGTTGATCGTAGTCCTTGCGGAAGACCATATAAAGCAATCTTCCCTCGTCGTCGATGATGGGAATGGAATTGAGTTTGTGATCCCAAATGATGTCGTTTGCCTCGATGAGCGTCGTGTTTTGCGGCGCGGTGATGAGTTTTTCGAGCGGAGTCATAAACTCTTTCACTTTGAGAGAGGGCGACATACGGCTGACTCTGTAATCGCGGCTCGTCACCATACCCAAAAGTTTGCCGTTCGACGTTCCGTCGTCGGTGATGGGGATCGTGTTGTGACCCTTTTGCGCAACGAGATTAAGCACGTCGGCAAGCGTATTTTCGGGAGTAAGGTTGCTGTCCGACACGACAAAACCCGCCTTGTACGCTTTCACTTTTCTGACCATTTCCGCTTCGCTCTCGATGGATTGCGAACCGAATATAAAAGAAATCCCGCCTTCTCTTGCCAAAGCGATTGCGAGCGTGTCGTTGCTCACCGATTGCATAATGGCAGAAGTCATCGGGATGTTGAGAGATATTTGAGGTTGCTCACCCTTTTTGAATCTGACGAGAGGCGTTTTCAAACTCACGTTTGCAGGAATGCAATTCTCGTCCGTGTATCCCGGGATGAGCAGATACTCGTTGAAAGTTCTCGACGGTTGATTATAATAAGTTGCCATAAGCCCCTGTCCTTTATCCGAAACGGCTCTTTCGTCCAACTAATATTCCGTTCCGAAATTAATAAATTTTTACCATTATATCACAAAAACGCAATAAAGCAACTCAATCGAGCAGTTGTAGAATGATTAATTTAATATAAATCGATATCGCAAAAAATTCAAATCTTCCGCGACTACGCGCAAAGTGCGCCGCCAAGCAGATAATCTTGCAAAACTGCGGCTTGAGCAAACGGGCTTGATTTTTGCGGGAAAGATATGTCATAATAAAGATATCTCGTTGACACTTTCCCAAACCCCACGATGCGCCCAAACCCGCGCTCGAGCATCACTTATCGGTGAATTATGAAAAAACTGTTCAAAAACAAAAAATTTGTCGTCGGATTGTCCGTGTCGCTTGCGATTCTGCTTATAGTGGGATTTTCGCTATTCTACGCTTTCTTTTTGAAATACTCCACCACGCCGAAAGGAGGCAAGCCCGAAACACTGGATTTGTCGGTTATGCCGAGCAACGTACCCGACGAACTTAAATATCTCTATGATCTGACCGCCATCGACTTCGGCGACGGCGGAGAAGAATATATGGCTCATCCGGACAGCGTTTTGCTTAACTTCGGGACAGAAAACGAAACTATTTACACCGTCTACGTCGGCGGTCACGGCAAAGGTCCTCTTTTGGTCAAAACATCCTCGGACGGCGGAAAGACCTATTCGACGCGCGCGACCTCTCTCCCCGAAAGTTGGGCAAAGAGCGAAGAAACGCCAACCGTCTACGAACTTCAATTCAACAACGGCGAAAAGAAATGGATTTTGATATCGGCAAACCCTAAATGGCAGGGCTATCGTTCGGGCGACGGATTCAACGTGTCCGTGTCGACGGACAACTGCAAAACGTGGACGGAATTCCAAAAATTTTACGGCAAGGACAGCGATTTTCCGCTCAGCCCAATCGTGGCAATGAGTACGCTTGTCAAGCTCAAAGAAAACGGCGAGTGGACAGACAAATGGATGGGGCTTTTTCACGACAACAAATTCCGCCTCTACAAAACCATTCTGACTTTTGACGAAAACGGCAATCCGAGTTGGTCGCAACCCGAAGAATATCTGAAAAATTCCGTAACTTCGGACGGCAAAACAACAGATCAATCCTTCATTGCAAAAATGGCGAAACTTTGCGAGGTGGAGTGCGTGCGTTCAAACAACGGCGAAGGCAACGAACTTATGATTATAGGTCGCTCCGACACACGACGCATGAATTCGCTTATGGCATATTCCTCCGATGAGGGAAAAACTTGGACTCAACTCAAAGAAGCGCCTGCCGCCGTAAACGGCGAACGCCACAAGGCGGAATATGCATCGGACGGCCGTCTTGTCATGACATTCAGAAGCATTGAGCGCGACAGCAAATTCGCTTGGCATTCGGAAGGCCTTATGATGTGGGTCGGCAGATATGAAGATCTCAAAAAATGGTATGACGGCGATGAAAACTCGCTCGGCGACTACCGCGTCAAGTTGGCGCACACCTACCTTTCCGGTCAAACCGCCCCCTCAGAAAAAGCCGACTCCGACACGGGATATTGCGGAGTGGTTGTGCTGTCCGACGGCAAAATCGTGGTTTCTTCCTACGGAAAGTTCGATGCCCAAAGCGGCAAAACATATATTGCGTCCAAAACCGTCACCCTTTCGGATCTTGACAAATTGCGCAAACTGTTTTCAACCACCGCCGCCTAAACCGCGTATGGGATAAAAAGGAACAAAGAGTTATGTTTGCCAATATAACGATAAGATAAAGAAGTGCTGCAAAAAGGGCAAAATGCAAGTGTAAATGCAAGAGTAAATGCAAGTGTAAATGCAAGTGTAAAATTATCGACAACACAACGGCAAATCATTGATATTTTGAAGGATAATCCTGAAATAACGATAAAAGAAATAGCCGACAAGCTTGAGAAAAATGAAACAACCGTTGTTCGTAACATCGGGAAACTAAAAAAGCAAGGAATTATTGAGCGCGTCGGCTCGGATAAGACCGGATATTGGAAAATAAACTGATTCAAGACTGTTATTAAAGGAGTTTCTTCGGGGACTCCTTTTTACGTTGCGTTAAGTTTCATTGTTAAATCTCCTCAACATCTTCGATATAAATTCTGTCGTAGGGGCTTCAAAATTTAGGTGGAAAAATCGAATTCTTCCTTATATTCAATAAGACTCGCCCAACAGCGAGCGTGAGTGCTTGCACTCGGAAGCGTAGCGTGCAATATGACCGTGGGTCATAACCGCGCCTTTCGGCGTGGTGGCGGTATTCTATACCGCCAAGTTCGAGTTTTATTGTCTACAACAAAAGCAAAAACCCTACTAAACAGTAGGGGCTTCAAAATTTAGGTGGAAAAATTTAAATTCTTCCTTATATTCAATAAGACTCGCCCAACAGCGAGCGTGAGTGCTTGCACTCGGAAGCGTAGCGTGCAATATGACCGTGGGTCATAACCGCGCCTTTCGGCGTGGTGGCGGTATTCTATACCGCCAAGTTCGAGTTTTATTGTCTACAACAAAAGCAAAAACCCTACTAAACAGTAGGGTTTTCAAGGTTTTGGTGGACTGATTGTCTTCATAGAAGCACAAAAAACAAGTCAAAAGAAATAGAAAAATGAACATAAAAAGCCTACTGTTTAGTAGGATTTTTCTATGTTTTAATCATTATCCTCTAAAACCAAACAATTGATTTTTTTGCTTAATGGAGTACATGCATCAATGGCGATTATTCCATCTCCGTAAAATGGAGAATGGTCGGCATCTTTATCATACTGACTGCCCTTATGTTCAAGAACAGAATGCCCATAAGAACAATTCCAATGACCGCAAACAATTGTCTTGCCTTGCTCTTTTACGCCACCGTTCCAAGCTTCCATTCCGTTTGACCATCTTGCGAAATACCAATCTTCGGGGCAAGCATTTCTCCAATCGTCGATTACTTCAAATCTATCGCAATAACGGTTCTCTCTAAATCGATTGCAAGGAATCCAACCGTGAACGAATATGTACTTATTCGTTTCGTAGTAATTAACCATTGCCGGAATAATCTTTTGGATGAATGGTGTATTAGAAAGCTTTTCTTTAACTTCATCCTTATTGTCATCAAGTATGTAATGAGAGTCGGTTAATTGAAGCACAGTGTCAACAGTTTTATTTGAACGATGGTGAGAAAGCAAATAAGCCTTTTTATCCCAACCATAAAGCAAATCCATCATCAAGTCCTCATGATTGCCACGAATCAATACGACTTCATTTTTGTCCATCAAATCAAGTATAAACTGCTGAACATCTTTTGCTTCTGAGCCACGGTCTAAAATATCTCCACAAACAATAAGCTTGTGCGGAATGGTATCAGAAAAGAAACCCTTTTCATCAAGAGCCTGTTTTAATTCTCTATAATATCCGTGAATGTCTGAAACAACGTAGTATTTCATTCTTCCTTTTCCCAATAGCAAAAATCTTCGAGCAGTACATCAATGCGCCAGAGTTCTCGCCAAATTGTATTTAAGGTATCTTGGTCATCTTGCTTCGGATGTCTTAAGAATAACACAATGAAGTCATCTTGTCCATTTTTCAATTTGGCAACATCATCTACTAATGCTTTCAAATTGTTTACACCTGCATATGTTAAATCTGTATCGACGGGGACAAGTTTATGTTTATCACAGAATCGAAGCATTGACTCTTTTTGCTGTTCTTTTGAACAAGGAGCATTTTTATCTGTTCTATAAATGAAATGAATAGGAACATCAAAATCAATCTCCTTATTACCCAATTCGGGATGAGTAGGATTATGTTTCACATACCATATCTTTTTATCATGCAGCTGCTTTTCGATTTCTGAAACATCATAGTTTGAATATGTCTTTGCTGCTTCAACAAAAAGTTCGATACTTCTTCCGTAAAGACATATGTCTGCATCATCGAAATACTTATTCTTTTCAGAGTGATCTAGTTTGCCGCCATACTTGATATAAAGAAAGTCATCTTTGTATAAATGATTGTCTAAAAAGAGATTCGGAACATAAACCATATCGCTTACTCCTGCTGAATCAATCCAGCAATACCGCCTATAAGCATAAAGTTCGATAAAACTCTCGGGCAAATCTTCTTTCTTTATCGTTGTTGGATAAATTAAGTTGGAGAACAAATATCCTTCTTTTGAAGTTACATAAACAAACTCATGATTCTCATGAGCATATTTGACTGCGCTATATAATTTTGAAGCGATTCTTTTCTTTCCCATCTTCTACCCCCTCAAGTATAATAACAGTTTTGAAGGGACATTTGTGGGACATGCTGAAATCATATCTAAAAATAAAGAAAACATATGCATAACCAGAATAGGGACATTATCAGGGACATATTAGGGACAATTACTCCTTTGGTTGCGCACATTTCTTTTGTATGAACGATGGCAAATCGTAAATAACTGAGGGTATATTGAATTGACCATTGGTTTATTGCAAGTGTCTAAGCAAGTAGTATTATTTCTTTTGAAATCGATTTGTACGCATTGAGTTTTTGACCGCTTTTGCAGTGTCAAGAACAACACGAGATTCATATAAGGAGCAATCGTCCATTATATCTATAAACTCGTGTTTGCTAATCGATGCATGATTGTCAAAACAATCAGCAAGGATTGTGTCTGCCGTAACATCAAGTGCATTTGCAATCTTTAGCAGAGTTTCAAGGCTCATGCACTTCATTCCGCTCTCAATGTAACTGATATAAGTTGGTGACAAATCGACTTTTTCGGACAACAGTGATTGCGACATATTGCGTGCGACACGCAATTCTTTTATTCTTTGACCTATAGTGTAATAGCTAAAAAGCATAGTTTCTCCAAAGTTTTGAATTGTATTATAGCCTAATGACTATAATGTATAGTGTAACCGCTATGGCGTTTATAGTCAATCACTGATACAATATTTATGAAATATTAGCTAAAAGACTATGGAGATAAGTATGAGCGACCAACTTAAAGAAATTGGGAAACGTATCCGTGAAATTAGGCTTTCGAAAAAGATGAGTCAAGAAGAAGTAGCATATAAAGCAAAGACTAGTGTATGCAACATCAGCGATATTGAACTTGGGAAAACCAATTATCGAATTGAAACATTTATCGGCATTCTCGAAGCGTTGGAAGCGTCGGCAGATTATATCTTGCTTGCAGATGTTCCAAATACAAATGAGATTTACAAAAATGAACTTGCCAATATTCTTAATGATTGTACTCCAAATGAAGCGGAATCAATCTTGAGAATTGTTAAGGAAATAAAAGCAACATATCGAAATAAAAACTGATGCAGATATTGGTTTGTCATGTTTAAGGAGCAATATATATGGACGTGAATCAAATGGAATTCCAACAGAAGATACACAATTATTCGAAATCCACGCTTGAACTGATATCTCGTTCACAGACTTCCATAGAAAACTTGCACAAGACATACCTCCTTATGCGCTCTTTTTGCCTTTCATACGTGAAATGCGTCTTGCTTCTGTCTTGGACTTGCCGGCTTTGATTGCCTCTTTGTATTTGTAGATACCGGTGTGGTCGGATTGACACAAAAGGTATCCGCTTCTGAGTCCAAGCTCATAATCTGTAAGTTGTTTGCCTTCATCGGCACCTCTTTGGTGCACTTTTGCTTGACGTTCGGATGCATATCCCGTCGCTCTTTTGGAGGGAACCATCCAACGTCTTTCGTTATAGTTTTTTGCCATAAATATAATTTCTCCTTTACCCGTAAAGTCGCTAGTTCAACTGTGATTTTTGATGCCCGTTTTGCCGTTAGCAAAGCTCGAATTTTGATATTAAGTTGTAGAGTGTAATTCAATGAGATTTCAAATAAAACATCTCGTTTCTTTCGACCTGTTTTCAGAAGGTGGCCACCTAATTTGCAAAGTCCTAAAAACGAGCGTCGCGCCATTTGTGAACACTCATTGATTACGCATTTATCATAGCAAAAAGCAAGACCGTCCGCCACATACTCAACCTCGTTTTCGTGGTTATAAATCTCGTTTTGCTGGTCATAAATCAATACAAACCCGTACTTTACCAAGACAAAACCGTACTATAAACCTTTTGTTATGAAAAGAAAAGAGAGATGAACCATTGTCCATCTCTCTCAAAATCTTAGTCAATATACTTGCGCGTATATGCTGTTGACGGTATCCGTTTACCATCGATATTGTCTTTGTATTCAAACAACATTTTATACTCGCTATCACGCTTTGGAGTGCGTCGATAATATGTATCGTGGCTTATCAAAGTATTGTCATAAATATCGCTTTTTTCGTACTTCATATGCTGTGTCACAATATGATTTTTTGTGCGATAAATGTTGTCTGAAAATGTTGCTGCAAAATCAGGAATTCTTATGTCCATATCACACCTCGATTATGCCGATAACTGTTGCAGAAAAAACTTGCAAAGCCTATCGTTCAACTTGTGAACATAGTCCGGCGAATAGTTTAGCTCAACAGACAAAGTTTCTTGTGTATTGTTGTGTACATATAGACTTACGTAAATGTCGTAAAGCTTCGGCGGCGCAGAACATATTGCCGTATGATATTTGTTGATGAGTTCGAGTATTGTTGAATTTCCAACCTCGGTAGAGGCTTTGTCAAACACGTTTTTGCGCGCGTAATAATATTGAATGTCTTTTAAGTCATTCTTGATTTGTTGCATTGTCATATAAATTTCTCCTAGTTCTTATAAATAGATTTGCCGTAGCGGGGAATAAAAATATCCCCACTCGGTTTGCGACCTTTTTCAACACGTCGCATTCGGGTTGGGGATATCGTCTCCTATCGAATCTTATCTATAAAAGCGGGGAACGAGGATTTATCTTGGGCGCTGTCACAGCCCGACCTTGATTTGCCTATATAGACGTATGTAGTTTTCCTTGTTAGTGATTATCTTTGCACAACTTTGATAAGTCGCACGTTGTTCTTCTTCTGCTCAAAGTACTTGGCGTGACAATGTGAGCATCTCCCCACGATTTCGCCGTTACTTTTAACGCTCGCTACAAAATACTTTCTGCATTCGGGACACAGTTTTCGTATCGGAATAGCGTCTTGCGTAATAATAGCATTATCCATAAAAGCACCTCCTTCGCCCATAGCGCACATAGACTTGTATTTAGCCCACTGCATTGACCGGGTTAGGCACTCCCGCGTCGCAGTAAAACTATCTTGCGCACCCTATATACATTTTCCTTATAAACCGGGGCAGTTATTCGGAAACTATATCGATTTGGTAGATATCGTCATAAAATATCTTCTTTTGACCTATCGTTAAATAATGATAGACCACGTTGTTTTTCGCAACCGTTCCTTCTATATCAATGTAATGTCCGTTGAGATAGAAATTGATTCTCACAACCGTTCCTTTGTCCACTCTCACAAGCGTTTTGGACAATTCTTCTTTCTTTTCGTCGGAAAATTCGTGTTTAGGAACGCGCGTACGTTTTTCAATTCTGCTTTGCAATTCTTCGGACAAGCCTTTTAGTGCATCGAATGGAAGGAACTGCGCCGCACGATTCACATCGTCATTGTCTTTAACCGCCATTGTGTCCTCCAATCAGTTTGTTGCGTTCTTTTTGTGTTGCGCCTTCTTGCAAGTCGAAACCTCGCAACATTGCGTTCTTGCCAAACTTTTCTTTGATTTCCAACACCGCTTTTTCGACATTGCGCTCTTTTTGCAATGCGTCCAAATCCGTAAACAAATCATAGCCCTCGGCAGATTCGTCCACGAGTCCGCTAAAACATATAGCGAGTCTGCGGATAGGAACGTCTTGATGCGTGGTATCTTCAAAAATTCTATCAACGTATTCCTTAACCATTGAATAGAGGTTGGTGCTATTGGCCATTTTCAGCGTTCCGCCAGTAGCCGGAGCAGCATCTTTTGAATATCCGACGGAAATACCGACGTGGCTTGCAATCAAATGTTCTTTTAAGAGTCGCTGACAACTACTCAAAGCCATCTCTTGTATAACGATATGTGCTTTATCGTATGCGTAGTCGCTGAACAAGATTTGAGAATTTGAGATAGACTTTGACTTACCCTTGTAGTTCTTGATGTCCGCAATCGTACAACTTTCTTTGCCGTTTGCGTGGTCGATTAGCAATTTAGCGTTCTTACCGAAATTCCTATAAAGGAGATCTTCCGGGGCTGTTGCTACGCCTTTCATATCGTGAATTCCATATCGGGCGAGCCTTGTGGCAATACCGTTTGCGATATTCCAAAAGTCGGTTATCGGTCTATGCTCCCACAAAGTTTCTTTGAATG
>CAVBBF010000054.1:0-10119 GCA_963593735.1 Phascolarctobacterium succinatutens | reverse complement strand
CGTTCGTCCACAAAACGCAAGATAATGGTTGAGATAAGGGTGGAATAGCGCAAAACACCCTGAAAACAATAAAAAAATAATAACCTAACTCGGAAATTCAAGTTAGGTTAATAGTGGTGAAAAATCCGCCTGATTGTACGAACTGGATATAAAAGAAACAGCAGACACATCTGTCGATTCTATCTGCTGCTCAATGTTTTCGACGTATTCCGTTGTCACTTTTGTCGGAATATCGTAGTCTATGAAATTGTAAGTTATCGTGACTGCATTGTCATACAATATTACTTCTCGCACGAACGTATTTATTAGAAGTTTTCTAACCGCCATATCTGTGGTGTCGGGGTTTACGAATTCTCGCAAGTAGCCTTTTATTTGCTCAACCGTCAAGAATGAGAATTGCCTATCTTTTTCTTGTTGTATATCGAAATCGTATTGTGTAATCAGTGTGTCCAATTCATCCAGTCGGCTTTTTGTCGCCGCATTGAATATGCCTTGTTCAAGAGCCTTTATTAGATTGTTTTGCGCCTTAACTGCTTCGAGCCTGTTTTTCTCAAGCATTCTAAGTTTCGTATTGTCCGTGCAGGATTTTTCATGAACGGCGCATATTTTCTTTGCAATACTGTCAATGCGCTCTTCGGTCGCTACGATTTTTGCGGTGGTATCGATAACAAGGTCTTCTATAAATTGTTTTTGTATAGGTTTCTTGTTACAGGCTATATTCTTTCGTGTTCTGGACAGGCAGGAATAGTAGTAGTGTATATCACCTGTCATAGACGTTCCGCTTATTCCCACCATTTTGCGTTTACAATCTCCGCAAATAAGTTTGCCGGATAGGATGTAATCGTAAATCTCTTTCTTGCGACTGGGTGCACGCTTATTCTCTTTATGTACGGCGCAGACACTTTCCCACAACTCGTCCGATATGAGTTTCGGAAATATGTTATCGTATTTTGTACCTTGGCGTTCCACGACTCCGTTGTATTTTGTATTACGCAAAACGTGATATATCAACGATGACCGTATCGGTTGCCCGTCACGATTTCTATATCCGCATTCTTTGAAATGCTTTTCTATTGCGTTTGCGGTATAACCTTGTGCGCACTTGGTGAACATCTCGACGACAAGCGGTGCTTCTATCGGGTGGGGAACATATTTTTTGTTAATGACATCGTATCCGAAAACGCTATGGCCGCCTGTTGCGTTGCCTTTGAGCCAACTTTCCCGGAGCCCGCGATTTACCTTTTGTGTGAGTTCTTCCGAGAAGTATTGATTGAAGCCTTCGAGTATCGTTTCCATCATTCGTCCTTCGGGTGTATCCGTAATTCGTTCCATTGCGGACAAAAGCGCGACGCCGTTGTCTTGCAACGTCTTCTTATTGATAACGGATTCAACTTTGTTGCGGGCGAAACGATCTAATTTGTAAACGATTACAAACTGAAATTGCTTTTTGCTGCTATCTTTGAGCATCTGCTGAAATGCCGCACGATTGTCATTCGTACCCGACATGGCTCTGTCTATGTACGTTTCCACGATGAGAATGCCAAGGCTTGCTGCGTATTCCTGACAGACTCTCAACTGTCCTTCGATGGACTGTTCCGTTTGGTTCTCGCAAGAGTATCTTGCATATATTGCTGCTGTTTTCATATTGTTTTTCTTTCTCCTTTTTACGATTGATTTGTCTTTCGACAAGAGAGAGAAAAACGGAAACGATATTGTCTATATCATAGTGGTTTTATAGGTTTGTCAAGGGGGTGCGGAAGGCACTACATTTTACCCTTGACAAACCGCAGTTTTCGTTTACGCTCCCGATGCGAAAGACGATATAAAATTGTCAGTTTGCCTTTGGCATTTGACTTATTGTTTGCGGACTCACTTTGCCTATAATTTCACCGTCCGCAACGCAAGTGAAATTGTCGAAAAGAAGTAGTTTTCTATCTTCGATACCTATCCTACACGCAACGTCATCGTCCATAATATCGGACTTGAAATACGTCGGTAATCCACGCGAATATACTATCTTTTCACCGGACTTTTCGAGGTATTTCACAATGTATCCAACGGACAAATATACGTCTTGTTTCGTGTTCAGCGGTTTGAAGTCATTTCTACCAAACAAAGACTTAAAGTGTGAGTTTATATAACTCAACTGCATTTTGTGCGTTTTTGTGCTGAAATCTCTTACTTCTTCGAGTGTGCCGATCATACCGTTTTCGGGTATGTAAAATATGCCGTGAAAGTGCAAGCGTTGTTTTGTCGGCGACCGCTCCCAAACGCCTATATATTTCCAACCTTTACGAGAAGATAAATGCTTGAAACAGTTGCTTAATTTCTTGCGAAAGGTTTCTTCCGTATGCAAAGCCGAATTGTATGTGAAAGTGCAAAAATAGTTCCAATCTTGCAAGTTCACTTTGCGCATAAGCCTTACTTTTCTGGCTATGGAATTTGTGTTCTTTCGCTCTATATTGACATCCACAAAATCTTGTGCGGATTGAGGATTTTCGAAATACGGTTTTAATTGTTTTTGTATAAATTCTATGCGCTGCTTTTTGGGTAATTTCGCGCTCTCTTTGTATGCTTCTTCAAACAACGTTTTGGGGCTGATGGATTGTTTCGTGCAAGTTGAATTTTCTTCTACATTTTCCGTATTACCTCCGCTTATGTTTTCGAGCGATTTTGCTTTTCGTTTAGGTCTTGTCGTATGCGGTATTGCGATAAAGTGGCTCCCGTCCGAATAGACTTTACACTCGGGGAACGGCATTATCCTTTTGCGCATTGACGGAAGATTGCTCTTCCAGTTGCTGACGGCGTTTATCCAAAATCCGCATGAGCATAGAAACGTAGAACGCTTTTTGTTCGCTCTCGCTCATCGCTTCGATATTGGGTTCACCGACGGTTGTTACTTTGAGATTGATTTGTTTTCTCTTCAATGGCATTACCTCCTTTTTTAGTATTTTTTTGCAAGAGTTGAGAAAAGGAAGTAAAGACGAAGATTTAACTTTCACGGACTTGGTTGCTACACAGGCTTTACCTCTTTTTCTCGACCTTGCGATTTTATTCATAACACAGTTGAATTGGCGTTGTACACAGACTAAATCGGTCATCTTCCTAGACTCGTCCGCCTAATTTCAATACTCAGCCGGACTTTTCCCAGACTTATCCGTACTCGCTCCACTTATTTCGTGTTGTGAACAATACACATCGTAAACGTGAGCGAATGAACAAACAAGAACATCGTTGTGTGCACTTTGGACGAGTTTGAAATAGTGAGCGAACGCTATTCAAATACCGTTGTGATATGAACTACCGACAGTGTAGCAGATTTCTGTTTAAAAGCGTGAATGGGTCAAAAGGTAGTTTGCGTGGTAAAAGTATGTTTTTTAATGGATGAAAAGGTGTTGTGAATGAGTGGTAAATGGGGTGTGTGCGCCGAAAAGACAAAAGCAGTTGTCGCCACTTGATATAAAAAAAGAAAAAAATCCGCCTATGAAAAAGAGGACAAAAAATCGCATTGCCGATGTGCGAGAAAAACGGGCGCGGTTCGCCAAGCGGTTTAGCGCGAACGCCCCGTTCCGCACGGCTGCGATTTTGCCTTTTTAGGCGGTTTGTTTTTATACATGGCGTATGCTTGTCTCGGCGAGCGCAGCGAGCCGACTTGTTCAAGACAAGCATACGCCTTAGTGCCATAACGGATATAAACTGCAGGAACAGAGTATAAATTGGATTTGTATAATTATAAAATTATACAGATGATTGACAATTTGTGCAAAATGTGTGTATTATAAAGGTGCGATAAACTTAATCATAAAAACAAAAGCGCTTATTACCTTGGTAACAGGTGCGTCTTTCCGCGTTACATAGCTTTTGTTTTTATGCTTGTAGGTTTATCGCAAAAATCAGCGGGGATGCACTTGTTATATTTTTACTTGATTATTTAATTCCCTGCGGCATTACAGCGAGGGAGAAATGAAAGCCCAAAAGAATCAAAGAATATTTTCGGTATTGACCATTTTGGTTATGGTGGTCATTTTAACATGCATTTTTACCGCATGTGACAAAGGCTCGCAAAGCCAAGAATTGTCGGCAAATGAGATTTATTCAAGTGTCGATCCTAGTGTTGTCTTTATCCTTATCTCTACCAAATCTGGATACAGTAGCGGAAGTGGCTTTTTTATAGACACTAATGGCACAATTGTTACAAACTATCACGTTATAAAAGACGGATTAAGTGGTGCTATCCAACTAAATAATGGTGCGACGGCTACAATTGATACAGTGCTCGGCTTTGATGAAAAATTAGATATAGCCATCTTGGCAACATCCGCAACAAGCACTAAGCCCGTAACTATTTCGAAAACACCTGTACAAGTCGGTGATACGGTATATGCAATCGGATATCCGGAAGCGTTCAAACTTGGTTTTTCTTCTAGTACATTTACAACTGGCATGGTGTCAATGAATCGCTCGATCGACGGTTATACATATATTCAATCTACCGTCGATATAACACATGGCAACAGCGGTGGCGCACTTATCAATAAATACGGCGAAGTTGTAGGTATAACTACTGCCGGTATTACGTATAGCAACATCGACTATATGAATTTGTCAATCCCAATTCAAAGAATTGATACCGTTTCAAGGAATGTCAATGATCCGTTGGATGTCGTTACGAAGCGTAATTACCCCGTATATGCAACTTTTTATTCTGATGGAACAAAATATACGTCGCAATCCGTAAAATATGAAGGTTACGCTTATGAACCTACTGCACCTTCAAAAACAGGATATTCTTTTGCGGGTTGGTATGCAGATAGTTCTTTCAAGACTAAATTCAATTTCAACACAAAATTGACGAGCAATGTTTCCATCTATGCAAAATGGAATATTAATACCTACAATATCAATTACAACCTTAATTCAGGCACTTGGAACGGCTCGTCTCCGTCCAAAACATATACAATCAATGATTGCGAAAAAACACTTCCCGCTCCTGTCAGAACAGGCTATATTTTTGAAGGTTGGAAAAATGCATCGGGAGATTATGTCGGCAAATTACCTACTTCTAAATATTTGGGGGATTTGTCATTGACGGCAAGTTGGGTTGAAGGATCTGAAGGTCTTACATTCACAACTCGTTATTCAGGCACTGTTTATGTTACAGTCACGGGATATACAGGAAATAACGCAAACGTGGTTGTTCCCAAAACTTATAGAGGTATTCCTGTCGAGTGTATAAGTGCATCTGCATTCAGTAATCAAGCGCGAATAAGAAGTATATCGTTACCCGATTCGCTAACAAGCATCGAAAGCAATGCGTTCGCAGGATGCACGGGACTCACTAGCATTGTTATTCCTGATAAAGTGACAAGTGTCAATAGCACGGCTTTTAGCGGTTGTATAAACATTGCAACTGTTTCGATGCCTGCCTCTATACGGAACTATATTCCAAATGTGAAAAATGTAACCATTACCAGTGGTAGCGCAATACAAGCAAGTGCTTTTGAAAATTGTACCACTCTACTGAGTGTCACATTGCCAAATTCTTTGGTTTCAATAGGAAACAAAACATTTTATGGTTGCACGAATTTGAATAGTTTGAATATACCGTCAAATGTAACATCAATTGGAGCAAATGCTTTCTACAATTGCACAAGCATATCAACCATTGTGCTTCCTGACGGTATTAGTTCATTGGACTCTACGGCTTTTACCGGTTGCTCTAACATAAAAAGCGTAAGCCTTTCAGCTACGTTTATTTCTTTGATTCCAAAAACAAATTTGCAAGAAGTAACGATAACAAGCGGTCAAAGCATTCCTCAAAGAGCATTTTATAACTGTTCGCAACTATCAAAAGTTGTACTTCCCGAGACAATAAGCGAAATCGGTAATAATGCATTTTATGGTTGTTCAAAACTGTCCATTGTTGAATGGAATGCTATTGAATGCAATATTGCAGGCTCTGAAACTTATCCTATTTTTTCAAATTGTTCAAACCTTTCGAATGTTGTATTTGGCACAAAGGTTAAGATTATTCCGTCATACGCATTCTACGGATGTGAACGCCTTTCTTCCATAACCATAACAGGAAGTGTCGAAAGCATCGGATATCGTGCATTTTATGGCTGTTCGAATCTTGAAAGAATCGAAGTTGATGCTGAGAATCCTTATTATAGTGGTCTCAACAATTGCCTTGTAAACACTGCAAACAAAACCTTGGTTTTAGGTTGTAAAAACAGCGTGATTCCTTCTGATGGTAACGTTATTTCAATTGGAGAAGATGCTTTCTTCAAATGCATTGGTCTTAAAAATATAACAATACCGGGAACAGTGTCTATTATTGGAAATTATGCTTTTTCTGATTGCAGCAGCTTAAATAGCGTCACTATTGAAAATGGAACGACTTTGATTGGACAAAATGCATTTTTAAACTGCACATATTTAAACACGATAACATTGCCTGAAAGCATTAGACAAATTGGTTCAGACGCTTTTAAAAATTGCGAACGAATAATAGCCGTAAACATAAGCGATATTTCAAATTGGTGCGCAATCAATTTTGGCAATTCAAATTCTAATCCATCAGGAAAATTGTGTTATAACGGAGAATATCTCAACGCCTTAATTATTCCCGCATCAGTTTCAAGTATTTCGGCTTATGCTTTTTATGGCCATACCGAATTGAAAAGTATAACAGTACCAGAAAGCATAACCGCTATTGGAGAATCTGCATTTGAACAATGTAGCGGTTTAAACGCTGTAAACATTTCAAGCACTGATAGATGGTGCGGTATAACATTTGGCAATAGCAGCGCAAATCCGCTACGCTATGCAAACAATCTATATTGCAATGGCGAATTGGTTGCGAAACTATCAACATCTTCAAACACTCTTAAAATTGGTCAATACGCATTTTATAATTATACGAAACTAACAAATATAGATATTTCTAGTGATGTAAAAACAATTGGCGAACAGGCATTTTATAACTGTACAGGTCTAACCAGCATACTGATACCATCGTTTACGCTCGCTAACATACTCACATATAATTTTAGTTCTACTGCTTTTGAAAAATGCAGCAATTTGTCTAGTATTACAGCGCCAGTTCCGTGGGCTTCTGATATTGCGCTGAATTGCGGTAGCCGTTCTTACGATATAGTTATAAATGGTGGTTATGCTATTGCGAGCAAAGCATTTTATAATTGCTATGCGCTAAAAAGTATTGTGATTTCGAATACTGTTTCAAGCATTGGTGAAAATGCTTTTTCCGGATGCTATAACATCTCCAAAATCATTGTTCCAAAATCTGTAACAAGCATCGGTAAAGGTGCTTTCAGCGGGTGTTCATCACTTGAAAGCATATCGATTCCATTTGTAGGCGCAAAAGCAGGCGTAACAAGTAACAATACTTATCAATATCCGTTTGGTTACATTTTTGGTGAATCATTATCCAGTAATGCCGTAGAACAAAGCTATTATGGTAACAGCCTTTCAAAAACGACATCAAGCAAATATGCTATTCCAGCATCCCTAAAAGAGGTTTCTGTTACTGGTGGAAATATCTTGTATGGCGCATTTTATAATTGCAAAAATTTGACTTCCGTTGTTCTGTATGACGGGGTGTCGAGCATAGGGGATTATGCATTTTATAATTGTACTACGCTAACGAAATTCAACTTTTCGGACTCAATAAAATCAATTGGAGAACATGCCTTTTATGGATGCAATTTCACTGATATTAATATACCTAGAAGTGTAACCAGTATAGGTCAGTCCGCGTTTAGAGGTTGCGATAATATTGAGAGCATCACAATCCCCTATATTGGATTAAGTGAAAATGCAACAAATGCTTATGAAAAAGTTTTTGGTGCTATTTTTGGTTGGAGAGTTGTCAGTAAATCAGCAACCGTTTCTGGCGCAATACAGCAATACTATACTGGTTCAAATTATTATTGGTACTATATACCTAACACATTGAAGTCTATAACTATTTCTAATGGAGCAGAAATTATACCTACTCGAGCATTCTATAATTGTTCCTCAATAACTTCATTTGATATTCCTAGTAGCATAAAAACAATAGGCAACTCGGCGTTCTATGCTTGTAGAGGTCTTACATCTTTCACTGTGCCCACTAACACGAACGAGATTTTAGCTTGTGCATTCCAAAACTGCACGGGCCTCAAAAACGTATATTTAAATAGCAATTTGAAGCGTATCCAAAGCGATGCTTTTAATGGTTGCTCTGCATTATCATCTGTTAATGTATCAAACATCTCGGATTGGTGTTCAATAAGCTTTAGCAATGACTATTCAAATCCTCTCTATTATACAAAAGAACTGCTGGTAGATGGCCAGCGACCCCACGGAGATATTGTTATTGCAGATGGCGCAATTTCAATCCCTGCGTATACGTTCTACAATTGCGATGCATTAACAAGCATTGTCATACCCAACAGCGTTTTGTCAATTTCATCAGGTGCCTTTTATGGCTGTAATAATCTGCAAAAGATGACAATACCTTTTGTGGGTGCAAAAGCAAAGTATTCAAATAATGATAAATATTTATATCCCTTTGGATATATCTTTGGTACTTCAAAATATACCGATAGCATTGAAACTATTCAAGGCTATCAATATCGTAATAGCTCTACGACGCTAAGCGAAACATCGGCCACTTATTATTTACCAGCTACGCTTACTACTGTAACTATTACAGGTGACCATCTCGTTTATGGCGCATTTTGTAATTGCAAGAATATAACGAATATTTATCTTTCTGAAGAAATAAGTGTTATAGATGCAACTGCATTTAAATATTGTAGCGGTTTAACAAGTATTGTTTTACCAAATAGTGTAACAAGCATTGGTAAATGGGCTTTTGACGGTTGTTCTGATTTGAGGGAAATTACCATTTCTGAAAACTTAACTTATGTAGGCGATTGTGCTTTTAGCTCATGCTCATCTCTAAATATTGTTGATGTTCAGAATATTGAAAAATGGAGTGCAATAGACTTTAATACTAATAACACAAATCCTCTATTCTACTCTCATGCGTTGTATGTAAAAGGTAAACGTGTAACTGAGTTAACAATTCCTGAAGGTGTAATAACAATTGGAAAATACTCTTTTTATGGATGTCGAGAAATAACGAATATTGTTATTGCCGATAGCGTAACAAGCATAAACGATTATGCTTTTTCCGGATGTTCTGATTTAACGAGTGTTACCATTGGCAAAGCTGTTCAAAAAATAGCGGATCATGCATTTACAAGTTGCACTAGCCTTGTTGAAGTGTTTAATAAATCCTCGCTAAATATAGTCGCGGGGAAAAGCGACCATGGGAATGTCGCATATTATGCAAAAAACGTTTATACAAAAGAGGGCGATGGGAATCTTTCAACTGATTCCAATGGCTTTATTATTTATACGGACGATAAGGAATGCTCTCTTATTGCGTATCGTGGAAATGATATAAATATTGTCGTGCCAAATGGCATAACTGCGATAAATGACAGAGCTTTCTATAATGATACAAATATAGTCAGCGTAACTCTTCCCGATAGCGTAACAACAATTGGCAACTCAGCTTTTTTGAACTGTTCTAATCTGCAAACTGTAAATTTTGGAAATGGAGTTATCTCTATTCAGTTTGCCGCTTTTATGAATTGCGATGCATTGACGAGCATTAATCTTCCTGAAAGTGTTACCACTATTGGTGGCTCAGCTTTTTATGGATGCAACAACATTTCTGATATATCCTTTGGAAGCAATATTACAAATATTGGCGAGAATGCACTTTTAGGGCCCATTTGGTATAATAATCGACCTGATGGAATAGTTTATGCCGGTAGCGTTGTTTACAAATATAAAGGAACGATGCCTAGCGATACAACTATAACTCTGAAAGAAGGTACTCTTGGTATTGCCGATTATGCTTTTTCAAAGCGAGATACACTGACAAAAGTGATTTTACCAGAAAGTGTTAAATCCATTGGAGAGCGCGCATTCCAGTATTGTACAAAACTTGTTAATATAAACCTTCCTAACAATTTGCTTTCAATTGGCAATAGTGCTTTTGAAGGATGCAAGTGGTTAAAAATAAGCAGTATCCCAGAT
>CAVBBF010000053.1:0-10660 GCA_963593735.1 Phascolarctobacterium succinatutens | reverse complement strand
GGCGGCGACCGTAGCGAGCGCCGAGCTTTCGTCACGCACAAGCCCATTTGCTCCAACCGCAACAAGTTGCAGTTGTTCGCCTTTGTGCTTTGCGTTCCTCGTCCCACACGCCAAAAACTGCGCTTTCATCATATAACTCGAACACAAGTTCGCTTGTTTTTGACGTGCGGGAACCCTTGTGCGTGTAGTACAAGCGACTGCGCCGTTTGGGTGCGTAGCTGACGCACAAAGCGCAGTGGCACGGCTTTCAGCCGATTTGTATTGCCAACAGCCCGTCTGCCGTTCGTTGCGCGCAACGAACTAGCGATTGCTACGAAGTCAATCGCGTCAGTGTTGCCCCACGCGGAGCGGACGCCGTGGGTTCCCTCAAAGTATGCAGAGGGGGAACGGCGGTATGGGCGCGACGCGTTAAACAACACATTCAGTGAATGTGTTGTAGCCAAAGCGAACGAGGCGGATTGCCTTGCAAACGCCGAAGTCCAAACACGTGAGGAAGGGGGAAGTTTCAATTCAAGTTGCACATCATACACTTTATGTAAAGATGAACGCAATTTCACTGCTTGTTTGGGCAAAAGCCCAAACAAGCCTACGCTTTGCGTGCTTTCAGGTTTACCGCGATTATGCCGCTTATCGCGCCGACAACCGGCAAGGTTATCAAATCAATCCAACTGAACGTCACGTCCTTGAATCCGCTCAGGGCAGAGAATATCAAAAACGTGAAAAGCATATACGCAAGTCCGCTTATCGCGCCTTTGACAAGTCCGTTTTGCGGATTCTTGAACGCAAGCAGTATGCCAACGAGCAACGACAAAATTTTGATTGCGATGTTGACGGGCATTATCACCTTGTTTTCCACGTTCGCAAAGCGTATTACGATTGCGAAAATCAGCACCAAAGCGAGGGATATCAAGGTTGCAAACAGCACGGCTTTCAATACGTCCGTGATGTCGGTTTTTATGTTTTTGGCTTTTTCCATATCACAAACTATGAGGTTTGGCAAAAATATATGCGTTTGCAAGCAAATTTTGCAACTTAAAACGGCACAATCGCATCATATTTTCTTGACTTGACAAGACGTTATAGTTATAATATCTATGTTTTACTATATGGAGGACTAGTCCTGTGAACAAGAAGAAGTCAATAGTCGTCTTGTGTATAGTGAGTGTATTCATCATTCTTATGGCTGTGTTTGCCGTGGTTTCGTTCCCGATCGCAGGCACGGTTTACGATTACACGGGCTATGCAAAGACAATCAAACTCGGTTTAGATATGTCGGGCGGTGTGTCCGCTGTCTTTAAGGTCGCAAACGACGATGCGGGCAATTTCGATACTCGCGTCAGCGGTACGATAAGTTCGCTTCAAAGTTTGCTCGTTTCCAAAGGTTACACCGAAGCGACGGTCACAAAAGGCACGTCGAGCGACAACAGCACCACCATCCGCGTCGAAATCCCCGACGTCGACGATCCCGCAAGAGTGCTCGAACTTATCGGTCGTCCCGCTTCGCTTTACTTCACCCTCACCGATCTCGGCGATGAAGCAAGCAACTCCGATCTCGAAAAGGAAGCGTTCCTCAACGGTCGCGATCACCTCGAAAACGCATACGTCACAACTTCGGACAGCGGTGACTACGCAATAGGTTTGAAGTTCAACACCGAAGGCGCAAAGATTTTCGGTGAAATCACTTCCGCAAACGTCGGCAAAACAACCTACATCTACGTCGGCGGACAAAAGATTATGTCGCCCTCGATCAACGCTGCAATCACCAACGGCTCGGCAATCATCACTGGCAACTACACATATCAATCCGCTTACGAATACGCAACCAAACTTCAATCGGGTACGTTCGGCGTTACGCTGCAACTTGCCGAAGTCAGAAGCATATCCGCAACGCTCGGTGAAAATTCCATTCGAGTCGCGCTCATCGCAGGCGCTGTCGGCGTTGCGCTCATCTTCATCTTTATGGCGTGCGTGTATCGCGGTCTCGGTCTTGCGGCAGACATCTCGCTTTGCGTGTATATCGTGCTTCTCATTTGGTTCTGCGCAGTGCTTCCGTGGGTGCAACTCACTCTGCCCGGTATCGCAGGTATCTTGCTCTCAATCGGTATGGCAGTCGACGCAAACGTCATTATCTTCGAGAGGGTGAAGGACGAATACAAACATTCGACAAAACCCATTGCGACTTGCATAAAGATCGGTTTCAAACGCTCGACGGGCGCAATCGTCGACGGTCAGGTCACGACGCTCATCGGCGCAATCGTGCTTTGGGTTCTCGGCTCGGCTTCGATCGTGGGCTTTGCCGTGACGCTCTTTATCGGTATCATTCTCTCCTTGTTCTGCTCGCTCTTCGTCACAAGACTCGTTCTCAAGGCGTTTATGCCTCTCAACAGCACAAGCGAGAAATTCTATTCTTTGAAACGCGCAAAAGAGGGGGAGGATTCCGATTCCGTCCCCACGCAAATTGCAAAGGAGGAGGCATAATATGAAAAACAATAACTTCCGCAATCTTTGCAAAAATTACAGCGTTTGCAAAAACGCAAAATATGTCGCAATCATTCCGTTTGTCATCGTGCTTGCCGCAATCATCGTTATCGTGGCACTCGGTTCGACTTCGGGAAGTTACTCGGACGCGGTCGGCATCGGCATCGACTTCGAGGGCGGCACCATTCTCACCGTTACGCTCGGCGAGGAAATCCTCAACGACGATGTTTACGAGAACAAGGGCAACGAAATCAAAAATACCATCGAGGGCGTTGAAATCGACGGTCAGCACGTTGTCGTAAGTTATATGCAACGTCAAGAAGCAAACGACAAGAACAAAACAGCAATCGTGTTCAGATACAAGAACGTGTTTAACGACGACGCGAAAATCAATTCTATGAACGAAGCGATAAGAAAAGCGGTTGACGACAAGGTCGATCCCAACGTTTCGCTCACGGACGCAAACAAGATAACGTACGAATCGATCGGCGCAACCGCCGCTGCGGACTTGCTCTCCAAAGCAGGCATCGCTCTTGCGGTTTCAATCGCGTTGATTCTTGTGTACATCATGATTCGTTTCACGTTTACGAGTGCAATCGCGGCTGTCATCGCATTGCTTCACGACGTTGTGGTCATGTTTGCTCTCACCGTCATTTGCAGAGTGCAAATCAACAGTTCCTACGTTGCGGCTATGATTACGATTGTCGCTTACTCAATCAACAACACAATCATCATCTTCGACCGCTGCCGTGAAACAATCAAACCGCTCAAAGGTCAAAAGGATATCGACTACAAGGGTATCGGCGATATGGCAGTGCGCTCCTCGCTCACTCGTACCGTGTATTCGACTCTCACCACTATGGTTACGATCATCTTCCTTGCAATCCTCGGAAGCGACACCATAAGAGAGTTCTGCGTGCCTATCATTCTCGGTTTGGTCGCAGGTTTGTTCTCTGCGCTCAACCTCGCAACTCCGCTGTGGGCTGCGCTCAGCATCTCGCTTGACAAGACAAAAGCAAAGTATGCAAAACGCAATTCCGTGTCCTACGAAAAGAAAGAGGAAGAAGATTCCGAAATCGTCGTCGGCGAGGACGGAGAACAGACAGTCAAACCGCAAGTCAAACAGGCGGGGCAGCAAAAGCAAAAACAAAACGTCGTCTACAAATATTCAAAGAAAAACACGACGTTCAAAAAGAAAAAATAATCGATGGCTGCGCCCTCACAAAGGTGGGGGCGTAGTTTTATGAATCGGTATGAGATACGTTGTAAAAACACCTCGTTTTCAACTTTCAAACGAGCAAGCCGAACTTGCAAAGCGTCTTGGAATTTCCCAAGACTTTTTGCGTTTGTTGCTCGGCAGGGGAATGAGCGAGGATTGCCTTTTCGACTATCTTCACCCATCCCTTGACAAACTTTCCTCGCCATACGAGATTGACGGAATGAAAGAGGCGGTCGAGCGCATTAAAAAAGCGATTGCAAACAAAGAAAAGGTGCTTATTTACGGCGACTACGACTGCGACGGCATTTGCGCAATTTCGACGCTTATGCTTTATCTTCGCGACAAACTCGACGTGTTTTATTTCATTCCCGACCGCAACAAGGACGGCTACGGAATAAGCGTCGACGCACTTGAAAGAATCCTCGCTTACCACTCGCCCAAACTCGTCATCACCGTCGATACGGGCATTACTGCGGTTGACGAAGTGGAGTTTTTGAAGTCGAAAGGAATCGACACCATCGTCACCGACCACCACGAGCCGCAGGAGAGAATCCCCGATTGTATCGTGGTTGATCCAAAAGTCGCACGCAAAGGCTTCTTTGACCTCTGCGGCGCAGGCGTTGCTCTCAAACTCGTCGAGGCTTTGGGCGGCAGAGAAGAGGCGAACAAGTATCTCGATATAGTGGCTATAGCAACGATTGCGGACGTTGTTCCCCTCAAAAGCGACAACCGAATCATTGCCTATTACGGCTTGAAACAAATCACAAAATCTCCTCGCAAGGGCGTGAAGATGCTTCTCAATCAGGAAAGCGTTTCCGCGCAGGACGTTATGTTCCGCCTCGCGCCGAGAATGAACGCCGCAGGCAGACTCAATTCGGCAATGAAAGTTGTGGGGTTGTTCCTCGAAACCGACTATTTCCTTTTGAGAACGCTCACCGACGAACTCGCAAGGGACAACGCTCAAAGACAGGAACTTTGCGAAAAGGCGGTTGAAAGCGCAAAAGCGCAACTTGCAG
This sequence comes from Phascolarctobacterium succinatutens, assembly GCA_963593735.1. Lineage (GTDB taxonomy): Bacteria > Bacillota > Clostridia > Christensenellales > CAG-917 > CAG-475. The sequence goes on along the minus strand of CAVBBF010000053.1, from coordinate 5,947 downwards.
GCACGGATTTCAACAACGTCGGCATAATCGTGCTCAAAAGCAACGAATGGGAAGCGGGCATTCTCGGCATTGCGTGCGCAAGGCTCGTCGAGGAGTTCAAACGTCCTACCATTTTGTTTGCGCGCACGGATGAGGGCGAACTTCGAGGCTCGGCTCGTTCAATTCCGCAAGTGAATATATTCGAGTTGCTCTGCTCGCTGTCCGAATACTTTATCGGATTCGGCGGTCACGCTCAGGCGGCAGGCATTTCGATGAAAGAGGATAAGTTTGACGATTTTGTAAAGGCGGCGAATAAATCCTTGCTCGATATGCACGGCAAAATCGACTTCACGCACGAGATAAATTGCGAGATGGAATTGCCTTTCGACATGGACTTTTTGTCTTTTGCAAAGGAACTCGAACTGTTGGAGCCGACCGGTTATCAAAATCCGCGTCCGACTTTCCTCGTGAGAGCGCAAGGACTTCGATTTGACAGAATCGGATTTTCGCAACACGTCAAATACGTTGCAAACAACATCGAACTTATGGGATTTTCAAAGTTTGCGCCTTGCCTTGCCGCAAAGACGGGCAGAGTTAATTTTGAGATTTCTCTCGGCATAAACGCATTTCAAAACAGAGAATCCGCGCAAGGTATCATTCAGACTTTGCAATTTGAGGATGTCGATATCGACGAAGACGAGGCGAAAAGAATGAATTTGCACCAACTCGATTGCGAGGGAAGTGCAAATCTTCCTCAAACAACGGTGAAACAAGTGGAAAAATGGCTCAAAAAGCCGTTCGGCACGGCAATCGTGTGCTTCTCGCACGATGAATACGACAACGTTTGCAGAGCAAGCGAAGAGTTCAAATCGCTTCCCGTTCTCGTTGCGACACCTCGTTGCTTGAATCCCGAAAACTGCGTGGTGCTGTGTCCTGCGGAGTGTTTCGATTTTTCATTCTACAATCGCATTATCGTTGCCGGACATCCGCTTTGCGAGGGGTATCTTGCAAAACTTCAAAGGGAAGCGAGCGAGATATATGCGCTCGGCGATTGCTCCCAAAAGTCTATTTCCGTCAGCAAGGACATGCTTCGCAAGGTGTACAAAGAGATTGTCAACGTAACTCGTCGTGCGCCGAAAATGGCAAGTCCGCACAAGATGTACGCAATGGTTTGTTCGGGATACAAAACGAGCGAAAGCACGTTTATGCTCGCTTTGAAAATCTTCGACCAACTCGGAACGGTACGCATAAACGACAAGGGATTTGTCGAAATATCGGCAAAATCCGTCAACCTCGACGACAGCATTGCATATCGCAACGCTTTGAAAGCATAATACGAAAATATTTTTGCTTTTGCGGCGTTTGGGCGTATTGCAATGTTTTGTTTTATAAAGTATAATGATGTATATTGACGCAAAAGGTATTGTATGCGCGCATACGCGACGATATTGTTTTGCGCAATCAAGAAAAATATGGACGAATTGCTTGTAAAACTCAGAAAAACTTATCCGACGAATTATGCGGAAATTAAAAAAGCGCATGATTTTGCAGAGGAAGCACACCGCGGACAAAAGAGAAGTTCGGGGGAGGATTATTTTATTCACCCCTGCGCCGTCGTGGAAATTCTTGCGGATTTCGGCTTTGACTCATCAACGGTCATTGCCGCGTTTTTGCATGACGTTTTGGAAGATACGTCCGTAACTTACGACCAACTCAAAGAGAATTTCGGCGACGAGATTTGCGAACTCGTCGAGGGCGTAACCAAACTCGACAAACTGCAATTTGTCAACAGAGAAGAAGCGCAGGCGGAAAATTTCAGGAAGATTTTTGTCGCTATGGCAAAGGATTTGCGAGTGATAATCATCAAACTCGCCGACCGCTTGCACAATATGCGCTCCCTTCAATATCTGCCCGAAGAGAAGCAAAAACGCATCGCAAAAGAGACGCTCGACATCTATGCGCCGCTTGCGGGCAGGCTGGGTATCTCGTTCTTCAAATGTGAACTCGAAGACCTTGCGATGAAATATCTGCTTCCGACAGAATATAAGTACATCGCCGAAAACGTCGCGAGAAAAAAATCCGAAAGGCAAGGCTTTTTGGATGCCATCTGCAAGCAAATCGAGGCGAAACTCAAAGAAATGGGCATACACGGCGAAGTGAACGGCAGACCCAAACACTTCTATTCCGTGTACAAAAAAATGCACAATCTGCATATAGATATTGACCAGATTTACGACCTTTTGGCAGTGCGTATCATCGTGGATTCCGTCAAGGATTGCTACACAATGCTCGGCGAAATCCATACGATGTGGAAGCCTATGCCCGGTCGCTTTAAGGACTATATCGCAATGCCCAAAGCAAACAACTATCAGTCCTTGCACACGACGGTCGTCACGCCGTTCAACGAAACGTTCGAGATTCAAATCCGCACTTACGAAATGCACAAAGTTGCGGAATACGGCGTTGCGGCGCACTGGAAGTACAAAGAGGGTACGACAGGCAAGGACAGCGAACTCGACAGCAAGGTGCGTTGGCTTCGCGAAGTTATGGACGCGCAAAAGGATATCGACGGCGCAAAAGAGTTTATGGACGCCGTCAAAATCAACGTGTTTGACGACGAAGTGTTTGTGTTCACGCCAAAGGGCGACGTTTTTGACTTGCCCGTAGGCTCGACCCCTCTCGACCTCGCATACAAAATTCACTCTGCAATCGGCAACAAGTGTATCGGCGCAAAGGTGAACAAGCGCATGGTGCCGCTTTCGACAAAACTCCAAAACGGCGATATCGTGGAAATCATCACGTCGAACTCCTCGAAAGGTCCGAGCCTCGACTGGCTCAAATACGTCCATACGGCTTCGGCGCGCTCGAAAATTCGCGCGTACTTCAAGAAAGAAAAGAAGGACGAAAATATCGCAAGAGGCAAGGAAATGCTCGAAAAAGAGGCGAAACGCAGAGGGTATGCGCTTACGGATATATTCACGCCGGATATGCTTTCGAGCATGCTTCAACGTCACGGTATGGGCAGCGAGGACGATTTGTATGCCGCCGTCGGCTTTGGCGGGATCACGACAAGTCAAGTTCTTACAAAAATTATTCAGGACTTCAAAAAGGAAGATCACACCGCTCAAATCACCGAAACCAATTTGCCCATCACCGAGCAAAAACCGAGAAAACACTCAAAGAGCGGCGTTTTGGTCAACGGCAACGCAAACTTTACCGTGCGTATGGCGCAATGTTGCTCGCCCGTCCCCGGCGACGAAATTATCGGCTATATCTCGCGCGGCAGAGGCGTTTCCATTCACAGAAAGGACTGCCCGAACGTCAAGGGCATGGAAGACGAAAGACTCATTCAGGCAAGTTGGGACAGCGACGGCGAGGAAAGATTCAACGCAACGCTCACCATTATCAGCGCAAATAAGGGCGGCTTGCTTGCCAACGTAACGGCGCGTATCGCAAACGCAAGGCTCGGTATTTCGGCGGCAAACGTCAGAGTTGACGAAAAGGCGGGCATTGCGGAAATTATCGTCACCGTCCAAATCTCCAAAGCGAGCGAACTTGAAGAACTCGTCAGACAAATCAAGGGCATAGAGGGCGTAATCGAGGTGAGAAGATGACCCTTGAGAAGTATTTTCACCTCTACACGGGACCTCTTGACGTAAACACATACATCGTCATAAACGGAAACGTCGGTTTTGTGGTTGACCCGGGCGGAGACGCACAAGAGATATATTCGATTTTTCGAAAACAAAATGCGAAAATCGAGGCGATTTTGCTCACGCACGCGCATTTCGACCATATAGGCGGCGTTGCCGAACTTTGCAAAATCGCGAGCAAGGGCGAGGACGGGAAAGAGAATCCGCAAAACGCGCCCACCGTGTTTTTGCATAAGGACGAACTCGAAAAAATCGGTTCGTACAAAAATATGGGATTCGCAATGAACGCAAACCCCGAAAAATTTGTTCCCGACATACTTTTGAAGGGCGGCGAAACTTTGAAAATCGCAGGGCTTGACGTAAAAATCATACATACGCCCGGTCATGCGAAGGGAAGCGTTTGCTATGTTGTTTCCAACAAGATTTTTGTTGGCGACACTCTGTTTTTTATGTCGTTCGGACGCACGGATTTTTACGACGGAAACGCAAAAGACCTCAAAAATTCCATTGTGAACAAATTGTTTGCCCTTAAAGGCAACTATACGATTTTGCCGGGACACGGCGAGCCGACAACCCTCGATTTCGAGAGAGTCAACAACCCTATACTTGAAAAAGAATCGGCGCAGATAAATGCCGATTGACCCGAATAGATGATTGATTTTTCCCTTTCAAACGACGAATATCAAAACGACTTGGCGGAACTTATTAGACCGTTTGAATCTCGCACGGACGGGAACGTTTCGCTTGCGGTGGAATATCGAAATCAAGAGGGCGTTTTCAAGATTAAGATAACTTCAAACAAGTTTGACGGCTTTGTCAAAAACTATGTTTTCAAAATAGACACCGACGGCGAACTCGAACGCAAAAGAGTGGAGAAAAGATATCTCAAAATCGCAATTTACCGCACTTTGAGTTTCCTTTTGAACGTCAATCTTCCTTACGGATGCCTCACGGGCATACGCCCGACCAAACTGTACTGCGAAATCGAAAACGACAAGGATAGATACTCGAAATCCGCACACGACGTATTCTTGAAAGATTACAGCGTGAGCGAGGGAAAAGTCGAACTTATCGAGAAAATCGTGAGCGTGCAAAAGCCAATAAGGAACAAGACGTCACGGCAATACGACGTGTTTGTTTTCATTCCGTTTTGCCCGACGAGGTGCGCGTATTGCTCCTTCGTGAGCCTTCCCATCGACAAGCAGCGCAAACTTGTCGAACCTTACGTCGATTGCCTTATCAAAGAACTCGAACAGACCAAAGAGATTATCGAAAAAAAGCGTATCAAGGTCAGGGCGGTGTATGTCGGAGGTGGAACGCCCACGTCGATAGGCGCACAACTTCTCGACAGGGTTTTGCAACATTGCCATTTCGGCGCACCGGAATTTACCGTAGAGGCGGGTCGTCCCGACACGATAAACGCCGACATAGTCGAGGTCATGCAAAAGCACGGCGTTACGCGCGTTTCCGTCAATCCGCAAACTTTCAACGACAAAACCCTCGATATCATCGGTCGCAAGCACAAGAGCGCGGACACATACAACGCTTATATGCTCGTGAGGGATAAATTTGACGTGAATATGGATTTGATTGCGTGCTTGCCCGACGAAACCATAGACGATTTCAAACGCAGTGTGGATATTGCCGTCGCGCTCGACCCCGCAAACGTCACCGTACATACGCTCTATATGAAAAAAGGCTCCGCGCTCAAACAGTGCGGCTACGACAACACCGACTTCGAAACCGCCTCGCAAATGGTGGATTACGCCTATAAAAAACTTACGTCGGCAGGGTACGAACCGTACTATATGTACCGCCAAAAATACACCAGCGGCAATCTCGAAAACGTCGGATACGCAAAGAAGGGCAAAGCGTGCGTTTACAACGTCGACATTATGGAAGAGGACACGTCCATAATCGCAAACGGCGCGAACGGAATCTCAAAAAAGTGGAATAAAAAGAAGAATTTGATAACTCGTTGCGCAAACTACAAAGAGCCGATAGAGTATATCAAGCATTTCAAAGAAATGTTGGAACGTCAACGCGAGTTCTGGTTACAACAAAAGTAAGTTCGAAGACGGAATTGGAGCCGCAAGGCGGCGACCGTAGCGAGCGCCGAGCTTGACGATTAGTACCGTCCGACTGTGCCGTTTGGGTGCGCAGCTGGCACACAAAGGACGGTGACACGGCTTTCAGCCGATTTGTATTGCCAACAGCCCGTCTGCCGTTCGTTGCTCGCAACGAACTAGCGATTGCTACGAAGTCAATCGCGTCAGTGTTGCCCCACGCGGAGCGGACGCCGTGGGTTCCCTCAA
>CAVBBF010000052.1:0-10863 GCA_963593735.1 Phascolarctobacterium succinatutens | reverse complement strand
ATTAAGGCTTCGCCTTCCTCAATTATTAATTATTCATTATTAATTATTAATTTTACTGTCGAGTTTCCTAAGTACCGCTTGAAAATACTGCGGCAATTCGCACTCGAAACGCATAATTTCGTCGGTGTGCGGATGTTTGAGGACTAGTTCTTTTGCGTGCAGAAGTTGTCCGTGATTATAGAGTGCGGTCGAGCCGCCGTACACCTCGTCGCCGACAATCGGATGATGCAAACTTGCGGCGTGAACTCTTATTTGGTGCGTGCGCCCCGTTTCGAGTTCAAAGCGCACGAGCGTATACTGACCGTAGCGTTTCAGCACCTTGTAGTGCGTGACCGCGCGTCTGCCGTTTTCGTCGATGGCCATTTTTTTGCGGTCTTTTTTGCTTCTCGCAATGGGCTTATCTACAGTGCCTTCGTCTTCTTTGAAATTGCCGTCGCAAAGTCCGTAGTATATTCTGCGAGCGGTCTTTTTCTCAATCTGCGAAGCAAGGCTCTTGTGCGCCTCGTCGTTTTTTGCAACGACCAGCAATCCAGACGTGTCCTTGTCGAGCCTATGCACGATACCGGGGCGAATCACGCCGTTTATGCCGCTCAAACTGTCGAGGTTGTACAAAAGCGCGTTCACGAGCGTATCGTTTTTCTTGTACGAACTCGCTTGATGCACCACCATACCCTGCGGCTTGTTCACCACCGCCATATATTCGTCCTCGTACACGATGTCGAGCGTTATGTTTTCCGCCTTGACTTCGAGCACTTCGGGCTTGGGAACTTCGAAGTCCACCTCGTCGCCCTTTTTGAGTTCGAAACCGCTTTTTTGCCGTTTTACGCCGTTGACAAGCGCGCCGTCCTTTTCGATGACGGTCTTTGCATTAGAGCGAGATACGCCCCACTCGGACGAAACGAAAACGTCCAATCTTACGTTGTCCTTGTCAACCGTGCGCACCATATTCGAGATTATTCCTTGTCCGCGGTCTTCTCCGTATTCTCGGCAGTGTTATCGCCTTGATTTTGCGTATCGCTTTGAGGATTATTATTCAAAGTTTGTGCAATATTCTGCAAGTTTTCTTCGCTCTTTTCCACGTCTTTTTGCGCATTTTCGTTGTCGTTTTGCTCAACTTTTTCGTCATTTTTCTCGCTCACGACAAACGAATAATCGTTTTCGGATTTCATCATCGGATTGAGGTTTATAGGTGCGTCGAGCGGGTCGATTTGCTCTTGCTCGTTTGCAACTTTATTCTTTTGTCCTTCCTCGAACTCTTTTTGGTTCTTCTTCCCTTCCTGCACGAGCATTACGATAAGCACCACGACGAGCATAAACGCCCCGACCGTGACGAACGAGTCCGCAATGTTGAACACGGGGAAACTATCCCAAAACGAGAATTGAATGAAGTCGCGCACGTAACCGAAAGCGAGGCGGTCGACGATGTTTCCAATGCCGCCTGCGGTGATAAACACGAGGGATATTCTGAGCCACTCGGTTTCTTTGAGCGCGAAAAAGAGGTAAACGCAAATTGCGATCACCACGATAAACGTTATGACCGTAAGACCTATCGTCTTGCCTTGAAAGATTCCGAATCCCGCGCCCTCGTTTTTGACTTTGACGAGGTTGAACAAGCCAATAACATTCTCTTGCACGCCGTTTTGGTCAAGGAAATTCCAAACGTACTTTTTGGACAGCAAATCCGCAATCAAAATGACTGCAATCACCGCAAGTTCGACAATATACAGCCACCATTTCTTTTTTGCGACTTGCGTCCAGTCGGCAAGAAACGCCTTCGTTTTTGCTTTATAATCGATTTTTTCTTCGTTACCGTTCATAAAACCCTCTCAGCCTCTGATTTGCGGCGGAATCGTGATAGTCACCCCTTGCGGCGCAAAGAGGAAGATGTTTTTCGTGATTTGTTGAATGCTGCCGTCAAGCGCGTAAATCGCACCGCTCATAAAGTCGAGGATTCTGTACACCGACTGTTGATTGAGCGTGGAAAAATCGACAATCACCTGTTCTCTCATTTTGAGGTGGTCGATGAGCAGTTGCACGTCCTTGTAGGTTCTCGGCGAGTAGATAACAACGCCGCCGCTTTGACCGACGGACGGTTGCGTGTAACTCGGCACTTGACCGACGGGCGCGGGCTGACTTTGGCGAGAGAAGATTCTTCCGCCTCTTTGCATATCCGCGCGTTGCGATTGTTCGTTTCTGAAATACCTTTCGTCCATATGTTTACCTGTATTATGCCTATGGCATAGTTAAGTTGTTATATTACACTTCGTGCAGTTATATCGTGTCTGCGACACGGTGATATTCTCGCTTTGCGAGAGCGATATTGCGGCTTTGCCGCAGTTAAGGAAAATTCGATTCTATTTATCGATAGCCAACGCAAAGCGTAATTTTCAAATATTCCGCTTGCGTGCAAAGCACGCGCTCACCAAGCAGATAATCTTGCGAAACTGCGGCTTGAGTTCTTGTCCGTCTTGTTTTGATAGCAAAGATTCTCTGCGCGGTAGTAGCGCAATAAATCGAGCGAGGCTCTCGGCGATACGCAAATCTGCGTGTTGCCGTTGCCTATGCGACAATTTTTGCGCAATTTAACGCACGCTTTGCGTGCATTTCACTGCACTTGCTGAGCAAGTGCAACTCTTTCCCCAAACAGCACTCTGCCCAGTCGTATCATATTCGAGCCGTGTTCGAGTGCGATTTTAAAGTCGTTCGACATTCCCGCCGACAAATATTCGACGTTTACGCCGTCTTGCTTTATGCTCTTTGCGTCCTCGAATATGCGTTGCAATTTGTCGTAAAGACGGGCAAGTTCCGTCTTGTCTTCGAGGTTGGGAAGCACGCTCATAACGCCCTTTATCTCGATGTGCGGATAATCTTTCATACTTTGTATGAAATCGAGCGTTTCTTCGGGTCGCACGCCGCCTTTCGTTATCTCTGCGCCCATATTTATCTCGACGAGGCATTTTTGAATCACGTCGTGTTTAACGGCTTGTTTTTCAATCTCTTTTGCTAGTTCCGCCCTATCGAGCGAGTGTATCAAATCCACTTTTCCGACAACGTACTTAACCTTGTTTGTTTGCAGTTGACCTATGATATGCCACACGTACTTTTCGTCGTAGTGTTCGACAAACTCTTGCACTCGGTTTTCGCCCAACGCAAAATCGGGCGCAACGGACATAAACTTGTCTATCGTGTCTTTCGACTGCATTTTGCACGCAGCCACGAGATGTACGTTTCTATCGTACTTTGCCACCTCGTCGCGCACTTTTTGAAGGTTGTCGAGTAGTATCATAGTCTAAATGATATCGCCTATGGCGATGAAATCACTTTGTGGTGATATCGTGCAATTCTGCACGATGATATCCAAACTCTGTTTGGGTTATGGAATATTCAAATATTCCTCAACTGCGGCTCTGCCGCAATTTCACTTGCGCAATGCGCAAATTTCACCGTTGCGTTAGCAACGATTTCATTGCGTCAACGTCGCAATTTCACTGTTCAGTGAGCAATCACTGAACAATATAATCGCCTGTCGTTCCGTCAAACACAAGCATTTTCTTCTTGCCGTCTTCGATGTAGGTCACTTTGATGACTTCTGGCGCGATATGCTCTGCCGAAAGCACTTTTCCGTTGAATTTTTGATAGGATTCAACCAAAACAGCCATTTTTTCGCTGTCGTATTCGCCTATATCGTCGCTAACGAACAGCACGTCGCCGAATATGTGATTGATTTTCGCAAGCAATTTCTTTTGAGTCCACGTATAAACGGCAGGTTTCATACCGCCGTCGCGCAAGAAGAACACGTCGGGGTCGTTTGCGAAGATTCTTCCGTTCAAATGGCGACGATACACGCTGTTTTGCATGGAAATTTTGGTGGAAATAATCTCTTGATTGGTGACTTTGACGTAGAATTTTTCCTTGAACGTATTTTCCGCGTCGCAACCTATGCGGCAAGCGTCCACTATGCCGAACGACGGCGCAAGCGGAACGCCGCAACCGAGAATAACCTTATCCCTACAACATTCTCGCAAAAAGTCCATAGCCTCGCACATAAGTTGACCGCGAGTTTTGCCGTTTCTGGGCTCGATAGCGGCGGCGTAGAGGAAGTCGAGTTTGACCATATCGAAGTGCCACTCGTCGAAAACTTTGTCGAAAAACGCTTTGATATACGCCCTAACTTCTTCCTTTTCAAAGTCAATCGCATAAAATCCGCCCCACGCCATACCGCTCAAAACTGGTCTACCCTTCTTGTTTCTTATGAGCCAATCGGGGTGATTCTTTATCACGTTTGCGCCGAACTGTGCGGCAAAGGGCGCATACCAAAGCCCCGCCTTGTAGCCGTGCGAGTGGATTTTGTCCACGATAGGCGCAAGACCGTCGGGAAATTTTTGCAAATCCAAATCCCAATCGCCGACTTTTGTTTCGTATCCGTCGTCGATTTGGAAGATATTTGCGGTGTTTCCGACGTGCGCAAGCCCTTCGAGGTCGCGCAAAATTATGTCTTGATTTATGTTTTGATAGTAGTTATACCACGAGGTGTAGCCTGCAAGGTGGTCCACTCTGCCCGTGCGCTTTTGCGGATATTCGGCAAAGTATGCGTCGAAAACCTCGTCGTACGTTCCGTGAACGTGCATAAGGCCGAACAACTCGTATTCGTCCTCAATCGACAAACCTTCCACGTCCTTTTGCACGGCAAAGACGTTTTCTTTCATATCCGCATAGAAGATTGTGTAGCCTGTGCGTTCGTTGAGCGAGCCTACAAACTCCACTTTGTCGTCCTTGCGGAAGTATGTATACGAAAAGCCGTGATACAGATCCTTTCCGTACTCGGTGAACGCATAATCGCCCGACGCGCCCGAAAATTTTCTCGCAATCGGAAGTTTCGAGAGCGAGCGCAGTCCGTACTGAACGTCGTTTCTCTTAAACTCTCTCGTAGCCGTCCACGATTGAAAACCGTTAGCGAAAAATCTCTCGGTGTTTTCAAAATAGCGGTCGTAGATGAGTTCGGCAAGGGTAAGTTCCACCTTTGCATTTGACGAAATCTTGATTTTGACATGCGTTTCGTCGCCGTCGTCGACTATGTGCAAATTCTCGCCGTCGTAGCCGTTTTTAACGAGAGCGTACTCGACGGATTCCTCTCTGATTTTACCGCCGATTTTGTACTCGATTTTAAGCGTATACTCTTTTAGGTTCATAACGTCCCCCTAAATATAACATAGGATAATTTATTATATCAGAAAAAAAGCGAATTGTAAATAGCAAATATACGGAAAAAACCACAAAAACCGTACTTCAGCGCAGTTATTTGTGGTTTTTTTGTGGTTTTTCGTAATCAATCTTGGACTAAATCGATTTTGCTCGATTATTCCCTTTTGGGTCGCTATCGGTTGTCTTCGAGCCGTCAAAATAACCATCGAGGATCAGTTTACCGCTTCCTTTTCTTGCTCGAATTTCGTTATGGACACCTCGTATGCCACTCTTTCCTCGACGCTTCCGTCGTTGAGAACCTTTTGGTAAACTCTCGATTGTATGCGCCCCACAAGATGTATTTTTTCACCCACTCGAAACGTTGAGGCATAGCGCGCGTTTCTCCCCCATGCGATTGCAGGGATATAGTCGGATTTGTTGTACGCTCTGTTCACCGCAATGAGCAAATCGGCGATTTCTCGCTTGAAAGGCGTTGTGCGATACACGGGTTGCTTGCAAACGTAGCCCTCGATTTCTATGACGTTGGGCGCGTTGTCATCGCACTCGCAAAGTTCTCTCACAAACACCCTAAGCACAAGTTTACTCTTGCCGTCAATCACCTTATTGTAACTTCTGAATTGCCCGATTAACCCGATTAGATTGCCGATTTCAAACGAGCAGCCGTCCATAAGCCTATCGCTTATCGTGATGGGGATCATGTCGTTTTGCCCCGACAATCTTGCAACCGAAACCGTCATATCGTAAAACTTTTCGCCCATAATTTCGTGAGAAAATTCAGCCTCGCTCGCAATTTGACCCGAAAGGTAAACTTGATTGTTTTGCATCTGTTCGTAACTCATAAATCCTCCTGTACGTCTATGCGTTTTTGTGTTGTATTCCGTTTGAATCTATCGTGTAGCCGTCCGTCATCACGAGGTCGGCGACTGTCACAAATTCGAATCCTTGCGCTCTCAAAGCGGTCAAAACCATAGGCAACGCGTCGAGAACGTGGTCGCTGTTGTTGTGAAAAAGCACGATATCGCCGCTCTTTGCCTTTGGCACCACCCTGTCGTATATCTGCTTTGCCGACAAGCCTTTCCAGTCGAGCGAATCGATTGACCATTGCACGCCAACCATATTCAAGCCTTCCAGTGCCGTCATAAGTTTGTTGTTGTAGTCGCCAAACGGCGCGCGGAAATACTTCGGCTTCTTGCCAGTCAAATCGAAAACTCTGTCGTTGACGTACTCAATCTCGTTTACGATTTCGTTTTCGTTGAGTTTGGGCATATTCAGATGGTTGCGAGAGTGGTTTCCGATCTCGAATCCTGCTTCGGCAATGGCTTTTGTCTCCTTTTCGTACTTGTCAATCCAAAATCCGACAAGGAAAAACGTACCTTTTGCGTTATACTCGCTCATTATGTCGAGAATACCCTGCGTTTTGTCCGCGCCCCACGCCGCATCGAACGTGAGCGCAATCACTTTTTTGTCGGTATCCACGCCGTACACGGGCACTTTTCTCGTGCTTTTGCAAAAGTACACGCCGGCGCTATCCGTCACGCCGACGGAAGCCGTCAGCACCGTAAAAGCGACAATCAGCGACGCAACCGCGACTATACTTGCTCTTTTGATTGCAACAATCATCAAACACCCCGATTATATGCTCGGCGCAGGTGCAAAATTGAAGAAATTATGTCGCCAAAAGTCGATTTTTCTTTTTTTTCGTTTAATTCCTTCCACCACGCCTACGATAATATATTTTTCGGCAAATAGAATTAGAACATTCGGTATGAAAAACGTTTAATACAGTCCCACTTCGGGCATTTGTTTTGACAAGCGCAACGGGCGGTAGTATAATGAGCGGTATGAAACGTATCGCAACCAAGAAAAACGGATTTTGGAAACGAGTGGGCATAAACATCCCCTTCGTTTTGATGATCGCGGCAATGGTCGCGCTGTTTTCGGGTTGCCTCCTTATGTGGTTTTACGCGATAGCGTCGCTTTTCGCGTTCAAGAGTTCTATGATTTTCTTTATTCTCGCAGGCGCAGGCGCGCTCTGTTTGGGTTTGGGGCTTGCTCTCATCACGGCATACCGCAAGTATTACGAATTCTACGACAAACAGATGGGTTGGGAATACCCCGATAAGCCCAAAAAAGAGGAAAAAACCACCGTCAACGACGGCGAAAAGTCGTTTAAGGATTATTTCACGCTTGCAAACATCTCGCTTGCGATAATCGCGCTCGGCGCTGTTTTCACGATAATATCCGCCGCTTTGGGCTGCATAAACCGCGAAACGTGGGTCAACGACACCGCCTCGTTTATGAATGAAAGCGGATATATGACCGAGCCGACGCACGTCGTCAATCTCAAAGACCCCATTCAAGGACAGACTGCAGGCGATAGCGAAATCAAGACAATCAATATAGATTTCAAGGAAAAGCAAGCGGTGATAGTTTACGTCGGCACGGAATCTCCCGACAAACTCGGCTTCGTCACTTACGACTACTACGTCAAGTACGAAAATCAAGTGGTAAAAACTCGCACAAAAGACGGCATAATCACTCTTTCGGAATCCCCCGCCCCCAAGCGCGACGACACGACGATAAAGAAACTTTTCTTCTTTATGTTCAAGGACTTCGACGTTGAAAAGCAAGTGATAATCTATCTTCCCGAAGAGGCGCGAGAAGGTGCGCCCAAAGAAATCGAAATCATCGGCGAAAACGTCATTTACGCAAAGTCTACAACCTCAACGGGTGAGCAAGACAAACCGAACGCTTGAAACACAATCTGCACGCAAGGAAAAGTCGGGCGACTAAAACGCAATCGGGCGAAAAAAACAAGCCGCACGATTGAATTGCAATCGGTTAAAACATCAAATACTTTGCGGTTTCCACACAAAAAAATAGTCGAATTTTAAGCAATTAAAAAGCGTCCAAACGGGTGCTTTTCGTTATTCTATCGATATATTTTTTAATTTTTATTCTTTCAAATCAAAGCGCAACTTATCGCTATAAGCGCGACGCTTACGTTTTGAAAATCACAATCTCGAAGCGATTGCTTGCAAAAACTCTTTTGAATTGAGCGGCTTTGCTTCTACGCCGTCGAGGTGGAAAATTCCCACAAGGTCCTTCGTCATTTCACCGCTCTCGATTGTGTCAATCGTCGCTTTTTCAAGACGATTTGCAAACGCTACGAGTTCGGCATTGCCGTCGAGTTCCCCTCTCTTTTTGAGTGCGCCCGTCCAAGCAAAGAGCGTTGCAGCCGAGTTTGTGGACGTTTCTTCCCCTGCCTGATACTTTCTGAAATGCCTCGTGACAGTGCCGTGAGCCGCTTCGTACTCGAATGCGCCGCTCGGCGAAACCAGCACGGAAGTCATCATTGCAAGCGAGCCGAATGCCGTTGCCACCATATCGCTCATTACGTCGCCGTCGTAGTTTTTAAGCGCCCAGATATAGCCGCCGTGCGAGCGCATAACCCTTGCCACAGCGTCGTCGATGAGCGTATAGAAATACTCGATTCCGCAAGCCTCGAACGCCTCTTTGTACTCGGCATCGTAAATCTCTTGGAAAATATCCTTGAATCTATGGTCGTACACTTTGGAAATCGTGTCTTTGGTGCTGAACCAAAGGTCTTGTTTTTGCGAAAGCGCATAAGAAAAACAACTTTTTGCAAAACTTCTTATGCTCTTGTCGGTGTTGTGTTGCGCTTGCAAAATGCCGTCCTCGCCGCAAAAATCGAACACGGTCTTTTCTTCCCCGTCGCAGCAAAGAGTGGCTTTTCCGCCATGCGCCTTTATCTCGACCGCCTTGTACACGTCGCCGTATGCGTGTCTTGCAATGACGATAGGCTTCGTCCAACCGGGAACGAGCGGCGTAATGCCTTTCACAAGCACGGGAGCACGGAATACAGTTCCGTCCATCATTGCGCGGATGGTTGCGTTGGGGCTCGGATACATACGTTTCAAGCCGAATTCTTCCACGCGTTGAGCGTTGGGCGTAATGGTTGCGCACTTCACGCCCACGCCGTACTTCAAGCACGCTTTTGCGGCTTCTACCGTCACTTTGTCGTCGGTTGCGTCGCGGTTTTGAATGGATAAATCGTAATATTCCGTCTTCAAATCGACGTACGGGCAGATAAGGATATCTTTCACCCATTGCCAAAGCACGCGAGTCATCTCGTCGCCGTCGATTTCCACAAGCGGCGTAGTCATCTTGATTTTGTCCATATCGCACCTCAAAAATGAATTATTATGCAATTATTTTAGCATAAAAACGCTTTCGTCGCAAGCGGAAAACTCGCCGATAAATCATACAAAACCGCCTATTTGACAAGTTTCGACCCTCCCGTGAAATTTTTAAGCACGTCGGATTTGAAAACGCTCGGTTTTATCGCTTTGGATTTTCTCGAAATCGCGTCCTCGATTATGTCGCCAATCAGGTTTTGAAAACTCACCCCCACTCCTTTGAACAAATAAAACGCCATAGATCCGGGGATTGTGTTTATCTCGTTGACGTACACCTTGTTGCGCTTTGTATCCACGAGATAATCCACCCTAACGATGCCCGAAAGTCCGAGTTCTTCGTAAAGTCGCTTCGTATTTGCTTTCACGATAAGTTCCAAAGACCCGATTTTTGCAGGCACAATATGTTTGCACGCGCTCATTTTTCCGCCCGAATACTTGTCCGAAAACGTGAGAAAATCGCTTGCACTGCACGGCTGTTCGGTGTCGGAAATCACGATTCGACCGCCACTTGAATATGCGGCGCAGTTGACCTCGACAAAATCGTCGAGTTTGTGTTCTACAACGATCTTCTTGTCGAATTTCGAAGCGACTTGCAAAGCAAAATCCAGTTCTTCCCTGCATTTTGCAACTCCTATGCCGATACTGCTTCCTTGGCACGCAGGCTTGACGATAACGGGATAATCGATAAGTTCCTCTATGCGCGAAATCGTCTTGTCCTTGTCGTTTTCAAATTCATCCTTGGATACAACCTCGTACGGAAGCACATTAAGGAGCAGACTTTCAAACAACCTCTTTGAAAGCGCCTTGTCCATACAGCAAGCGGAAGCGAGAGTATCCGAGCAGGTCACGGCAACTGAATTGAACTCGAACAACGCTTGCAGCGTGCCGTTTTCCCCTTCTCCGCCGTGACAACAAAAGAACGCTACGTCGGGTTTGAACGCCTTTTGCAGTTTATTCTTTTTGAGAGTGTAAAACTCGCCTTTTATCAAAAACGCTTTTTTGTGCGCAAGAGGATCGAAGGGCGCGAAGCATTTTATCGAGTCGAGTTTGCCAATATAAAAATCCCCTTCGTACGCAAATATAGGTTCGACGTCATATCTCGATTTATCGATATTGTTTAGTGTTTGCATTGCGGTTATAACGGAAATATCTCTCTCAAGCGACCTTGCGCCGAACACGAGCGCAACCTTCTTTTTCATACTTTTTCACCTCGCAAAAATTTGTCCTTCCATAATATGACGCACTCGAAGCGAAAGTGAAAACGCCGCATTTTTTTGCGACGCATAAATGAAAATGTGTCCAAATCGGCATTTCATCATAATCATACGTTTTGTATTGTATTTCATCGAATGTATTCTATAAAAACGGTATTTTTAGAATAATCTCTTATTATTTTGCCGTTTTTTGATAATACTTTTGTTCAAAACACCCTATTTTAGGT
>CAVBBF010000051.1:0-11398 GCA_963593735.1 Phascolarctobacterium succinatutens | reverse complement strand
TTCGTATATATATGTAGGAAATATTTTTAGAGGCACTATGGCAGGCGGTTTTACTCCCGAGTTTATGGAAGAACTCAAATACAAATGCGACATTGTCGAAGTCATTTCGCAGTACGTTCCCTTGCAGAAAAAAGGCGGACGTTATTTTGGGTGCTGTCCGTTCCACAACGAAAAAACCGCGTCTTTTTGCGTGAATAACGGCTGGTATCATTGCTTTGGTTGCGGCGCGAGCGGCGATGTCGTGAAGTTTGTGATGGAAATGGAATCGGTGTCCTTTTACGACGCGGTGAAAATCCTTGCCGACAAGGTTGGAATGCAACTTCCCGAAGTCAAACTCGACCCCAAATACGCCGAAAAGAAAGAGCATAGCGACGTTTTGAAGCAACTTATGCGCGATTGCGCGAGGTATTATCGAAACAATCTTCTCGACGAAAACAAGGGCGGTGACGCGAGGGAGTATTTGCACTCAAGAGGACTTGACGACGAGGTGTGCAAACGCTACGGTCTCGGACTTTCCCTCGACGGCGAGAGCATGGTCGGGTATATGCGCCGCAAGGGCTATTCGCTCAAAGACCTCGAAGAATGCGGACTTATCGCCAACACCGAGCGCCCCTACGACGCTTTTGCAAACAGGGTTATCGTGCCAATTATGGACAGTATGAGCAACGTCATTGCGTTTGGCGGACGCATTTATCACGGCGAGCAAGATATTGCAAAATACAAAAATTCGACAAACACCGCGCTTTTCGACAAAGGGCGCACGATATACGGAATCAACTTCATAAAACGTGACAAAAAACAGAGCGGCATCGCGTATAAGGAACTCGTTTTGGTCGAGGGATATATGGACGTTATATCGCTCGGCGCGGCAGGCATAAGGAATGCGGTTGCGTGTATGGGAACCGCACTCACCGAAGGACAGGCGAGAGAGTTGTCGCGTATGACGGAAAATCTGTACGTTTGCTACGACGGCGACGGCGCGGGCAAAAAAGCGACGATACGCAACGTGGATATTCTCACAAAGTTTGTGCAAAACGTCAAAGTAATATCTCTCGACGAGGGCAAAGACCCCGACGAAACCGTGCGCGAGGGCGGTGCGGAAGCCTTCCTAAAAAAGCAGAAAGAGGCGTTGTCCGTCATCGAATACAAACTTAAACTGTGCGCCGACGAAAATGATTTGGGGTCGGTCAACGGCAGGGCGAAATACGTTCAATCCGCGCTGAAAGTGCTGAAAAGCATAAACAATCGCGCAGAAAGAGAAGTTTACACCGACATCGTTTCCAAAAAGAGCGGCGTGTCGGTTGCAACGCTTACCGATGAGGCGGGGATGATAAGACTGCCAAAACTCGAACAGCCCAAAGAAAACGAAGAGGAAAAGATTGCAAAGACCCTTCGCGCGTCGAGATTTGTGCTTAATCGCATTCTCAAAGGCGAAAAGTTTGCGGACGTAAACGTCATAAAGACCGAGTGGCTTGCGTCGGATGTGCATAAAGAAGTTTTCGAGTGGGCAAAAACCATGCCCGTACATACCGACCTTGTGAACTCGATGTTCAGCAAATTCGGCTACGACAACGAGGAAATCGGCAAAATCTTGGACATAAATATGAAATTTGCCGACACCATACGCGAGGCGGACTACTTCAACGACTGCGTGCTTATGCTTGCAAACGAGCATATCGCAAAACGCCTCGATAGGTTGAAGGAAGGCTACAACGACCTATCCGATCCCGAAGCAAAGCGAGCGAGTATTTTGGAAATATCACGCTTGCAGAAAATATTGAAATCCAAGGACATTAACGACAAACTTTGATTCACCGAGGAGGAATATAAGTGGACAGAGAACAACTTTTGAAACAAGAGATTGACAAAATCGTCGCCTACGGAAAGAGCAAAGGCTCGATAAGCGAAGACGATATTATGGCAAGGCTCGAACACCTCAAAGCAACTGCGGAAGATATGGAGGTTGTGTTCAACGCTTTGCAAAACGAAAACGTCAAGGTTGAAGAAACAGTCGAGGACGACGACATCGCTCTTGACAAAATCATCGATTCGAGCGTTGACGACTCGGTTAAAATCTACCTCAAAGACATCGGCAAAGTGCCTCTTTTGACCGCCGATCAAGAAATCGAACTCGCAAAGCGTATGGAAGAGGGCGACGAGGAAGCAAAGCATACTTTGAGCGAAGCGAACTTGCGCCTTGTCGTGTCCATTGCAAAACGCTACGTCGGCAGAGGTATGCAATTTCTCGACCTCATTCAAGAGGGCAATCTCGGCTTGATGAAAGCGGTTGAAAAATTCGACTATACAAAGGGTTTCAAATTCTCGACGTATGCGACGTGGTGGATAAGACAGGCAATCACACGCGCAATCGCCGACCAAGCAAGAACCATTCGTATTCCCGTTCATATGGTGGAAACCATAAACAAGCAAGTCAGAGCCACTCGTCAACTTCTTCAAAAACTCGGCAGAGAGCCGTCCGCGGAAGAAATTGCGGCGTATCTGGGCTGCTCGGTCGAGCGCGTGCGTGAAATTCAGAAAATCGCGCAAGACCCGGTATCCCTCGAAACGCCTATCGGCGAGGAAGAGGACAGCCATCTCGGCGACTTCATAGAGGACCACACCTCTCAGTCGCCAAGCGAGGTCGCAGAGGGCAATATGCTCAAAGAGCAACTCATACAAGTGCTCAACACGCTCACTCCGCGTGAAGAAAAAGTGCTGCGTTTGAGATACGGTCTTGACGATTCGCACCCCAGAACCCTCGAAGAAGTGGGAAGAGAATTCAACGTCACTCGTGAGCGCATTCGTCAAATCGAGGCAAAGGCACTCCGCAAACTTCGCCATCCCAACCGCCTCAAAAAACTCAAAGATTTCGACTGATGCCCATACGACTTGACCAAAGACTGACCGCCATTGCCAATCTCGTCGATTACGGCAAAATTGCGGACGTAGGCTGCGATCACGGCAAACTCGGATACTATCTCGTAAGCACCGACAGAGCAAGCGAAGTTATCGCAACGGACATTTCCGCACCCTCGCTTGCAAAAGCCGAAGAACTTGCAAAGGAAAACGGCGTGCAGGACGTTATGACAACGAGGCTCGGAAACGGACTCGAACCTGTTGCGGACAGGGAAGTCGACACCGTCATTATCGCAGGCTTGGGCGGCGACGTGATATCCGACATAATTCTGCGAGCAAGCGAGCAAGGCAAGCGTTTTTCGCACTATCTGCTTTCTGCCAACACTCACCCCGAAAAGGTGCGAGCGGCGATAGTGAAGTGCGGACACACGATAGTTTTCGACGAAATGCTCGAATGCGCGGGCAAAACGTACACTGTCGTAAAAACGACCGAGGGTGAAAGCACTCTTTCAAGCGAGCAAATCGCATACGGAGCGTTTTTCGACACGAGCGACAACTTTGCTCTCTTTGCAAACAAGGAAATCGAGGGGATGAAAAACATACTCGAACGAAACCCCAAAGCCGTTGAGTTGAAGGACAAAATCGCAAAACTCGAAAACGCTTTGCAAAAACGCAAATAAAAGTCAAAACGGCAATATGGAATAGCACAATACAAAATAAAGCAAAAAGCCTAATCGGCAATAAAGTCGCAACGGCAAAAATCAAAGAAAAGCGGATATCGCCTCAGCGGCAAATCACCGAAAAAGGATAAAGAAATGAAACACAGACAAATAGTTGATACGATAGAAGAATTTGCGCCCGTCGCGCTTGCGGAGGTTTGGGATAATCCGGGGCTTATGATAGGCAATCTAAACGACGAATGCAGCGGCGTTTTGGTTGCGCTCGACCTCACAAAAGACGTTGCAAGGCAAGCGGTGGAGCAAAACTGCAATCTTATCGTCACGCACCATCCCTTCTTTTTCTCGGCAATCAAGAGCATAAACACCGCCGAGTCGAAGGGCGAGATTATAAGGGAAGTACTCAAAAACGGATTGACGGTGTACAGCGCGCACACCAATCTCGACGAGTGCGAAAACGGGCTTTGTATGACCCTCGCAACGCTTTTGGGCGGAGAGAACCTTTGCCCGAACGGCGTTGGCGTAGTGTGCGATATAAAAGCGCAATCCCTCGAAGATTTTGCAAAGCACGTTGCGGCGACCCTCAAAGACGATTCCGTCAAATACACGGGCGACAAGCAAAAAACCGTTGAAAAAGCGATGATAATTTGCGGCGGCGGAGCGAGCGATTCGGCATATGAAAACGCAAAAGCAAACGCGGACGTGTTTGTAAGCGGCGACTTTAAACACCACCTTTACGTCGCTTCCGAAAACGACGAGTTTCCCATCGTCGAATTTTCGCACTACGCAAGCGAAATCATCGTGCAAAACCTTTTTGAACAAATCATTGCGCAAAGCGGCGTAAAAGTTATAAAAGCAAAACAAAACTGTCCGTTCACGACAGTCGGAGGATACAATGAAATTTGACAAGATACTTCAATACCAAAAGATAGACCAAGAATTAATGACCCTCGAAAACGAAGTCGCAAAGAGTGACGAACGTCAAAAACTCGCCGTTGCGAAATCGCGCTTGGAAGGCGCAACCGAGATGATCGGCAAACTCAAAACAGAAGCGAGCGACCTTCTTGCAGGATATACCGCAATGAAGGACAAAATCGACGCGCTCAAAGAGGAACTCGACGAGTTCGACGGCATTTTGGAAGACGTACAGGACGCAAACGAAGCGGATCACTATCTCAAAATGGTGGCTTCCATCGCCGACAAAATCAACGCTCTTGAAAAAGAGGCGAACGGCGCGGCGGCAAAGATCGATCAAGTCAACGACAGTTACAAAAAAACGTGGGATCAGGGCGTAAAAGCCACCGACGCATATAAGAGCGCAAAGACGGAATACGACAATCTCGTCAAAAAATTTCAACCCAGAGTCGTGGAAATCAAATCCCAACTCAACGCTCTCAAAGGCGAGATTCCCGAAAACGTTATACACACATATCTCGCCCTAAGAGGCGCGAAAAGGATGCCCGCTTTTGTCAAATACGACAGCAAAAATTGCCTTTGCGGTCGCTGTATGATGGAAGTGGACAACGACACGAAATCCAAACTTCGCAACGTCGGCGACTACGCCGAATGCCCCAACTGCCGCAGAATACTTTACGTTGCGGACGAACAATAATTTTTAACCGCGAGAGGAAGAAAGATTATGAAAAATTGCTACAACAATCCCGACGTTTATTGCGTCAACGTTGAAAAGAAGCACGGCGCAGGATTCCCGATCGACCAAAACGGCAACGTAAAAGCCCTCCTTTTGAACGGCGAATGGGACTTCAAATACTACGTTTCGGCGGCGATTCTCGACCCCAATCCAAAAACGTGGGACAAAATCGAAGTGCCGTCCAACTGGCAACTCAAAGGCTACGGAAAACCTATTTATTCGAATATCCGCTATCCGCGCCCAATCGCAACGACGGGCAAGCCGCATATCAACGAAAACGAAAATAATTGCGGCGTATACAGGCGCACGTTCGTCCTCGACGAGGTGAAGGGCAGCATACACGTCAATTTTGCCGCAAACAGCGGTGCGGAAGTGTACGTCAACGGCTCGTTCGTGGGATACAGCGAAGACACGTTCGACTACCAGGAATACGACATTACGCCTTACGTCAAAGTCGGCGAAAACGAACTTAAAATCATTGTTTACCGCTACACGACGGGCAGTTATCTCGAAGATCAGGATATGTGGCGCATTTCCGGACTTTTCCGCGACGTAAACTTGATTTTCCTTCCCGACGTGCGCATAGAGGATATGTACGCGCGCGCGGAGTTCAACGAGGATTATTCCAAAGCGAAACTCTTGGTTGACGCAAGCGTGTACTGCGCAAAGGGCGTGGAGATTTCGGACGCAGACGTAAAAATCGAACTTATCGACAAAGACGGCAACGGCGTGTGCGAGGGCAACTTCGCAGTTCTCGGTCTTGACGAGGACGAGTCTATGGCTGTCAAAATGGTGGAAAACATAGACAATCCGCATCTTTGGAGCGCTGAAGACCCGTATCTTTACAAACTCCGTCTTACGTTCACGTCGCAGGAAAAGGGACAAACCGTTTTCCACGATATGCGCGAGATAGATTTCGGATTCAGAAAGGTCGAGATTATCCCGTCAATCGACGGCAAGCAACCCTACATAACCCTCAACGGCAAAAAGTTGAAAATCAGAGGCGTAAACCGTCACGAATTTCACCCCGACTTCGGTCACGCCGTGCCGAGAGAGTACACCGAAAAAGATATTCTTTTGCTCAAAAAGCATAACGTGAACAGCATAAGAACCTCGCACTATCCCAACAGCCGCCACTTCTACGAACTTTGCGACAAGTACGGCATTATGGTTATGTGCGAAAACAACCTCGAAACGCACGGTCTCGCAACTCGCGTGCCTCGCTCGAGCAAGAGATGGACGGAGCAAGTGTGCTGGCGAATGAGAAATATGGTTTTGACCTATCGCAACCACGCGTGCATACTCTTTTGGTCGCTCGGCAACGAGAGCGGAAACGGAAAAGCGTTCCCCGCAATGAAAAAAGCCGCGCTCGAACTGGACAACACTCGCCCCATACACTACGAACCCGACGCGTACGTCAAAACCACCGACATTATGAGCGAGATGTACACCAAGGAGGAACAAATGGAAGAAATCGCCAACAACAGATGCCATATTCACTCTATGGCGTTGTGGGCGCCGCTCGGACATTTGCTCACGCCGAGAATGTACAAAAACAAACCGTTCATTCAATGCGAATACGCGCACTGTATGGGCAACAGTTTGGGCAACTTCGAGGACTACTGGAAACATTTCAGAAAGCACGACAGACTCTGCGGCGGATATATCTGGGACTTTGCCGACCAAGCAATCAAGCGCGTCAATCAAGACGGCGTGGTGGAATACACCTACGGCGGCGACTGGGGCGACAAACCCAACGACGGCACGTTTGCGTTCAATGGTATCGTCAGAGCGGACAGAAGCCCGAATCCGGCGTTCTACGAGGTCGCAAAGGTCTATCAACAAGTGCAATTTAGGCTCAAACCCGGCAAAATAGAGATTGAAAACGAATATATGTTCACCAATCTCGATAGATTTGCGTTGAGATGCGAACTTTTGCAAAACGGCGTTGTCACGGACGTGAAAACCGTGGATATGCCGTCTGTAAAACCGTTTGAAAAGGGATGCGTAGATATGCCGTTTGTTATCGAGAATTTCGACAATGAAATCGCAATCAACTGCTACGCGGTTGTAAAGGGCAAATTCGACGTGTTCGAGGACGGCGATGTGGTTGCATACGAGCAGATCGATCTGACGGGTTACGTTCCGCAAGAGTTTAAGAGCGCACAAGGCAAAACCGTTTTCAATGAGGACGGAAAGATTGTGTTAGAATGCGGAAAAATGCGTGCAACCGTGTCCAAAAACGGCGGATGTATTTCCTCAATCGTCGTGGACGGCAAGGAAAAACTCGCATCGCCGATTATGCTCAACTTCTGGCGCGCCGCAATCGACAACGACAAATCGCCGCAAATTCCGCCGTTCGCAATCGCGCTCTTGGGCAAAACCTACTTCAAGTCTTGCAAGGACCACCTCGTCAAGTCGAATATGACGATAACGGACAAGTCGCTCGTGATAGACTGGTCTTGCTCGCCGCAAATGTGGTCGCTCAAAACCGTGTACGAAGCGGGTGAGGACGGACTGAAAGTGTCCATGAGAGTGAAGAACAATATGTTCTCGCTGCCGAGATACGGTTTCAGAATGGGGCTTGCGACTTCCGACGATATGACGTTCTTCGCAAGAGGACCTCACGAGAACTATTGCGACAGAAAAGCCGCCGCAAAACTCGGCATCTATTCGGGCAAAATCGCGGATTTCGAGCATAATTATCTCGTTCCGCAAGAGAACGGCAACCACACCGACGCGCGTTGGCTCAAAGTGGGCGGCGAGGACGGACTTACGTTCGTGGCTTGCGACAAACCGTTTGAATTTAGCGTGCACGACTACACGCAAGAGGCACTCGAAGAAGCGACGCACGCGCACGAACTCAAACACGGCGGCGTGGTTGAAGTGTGCATAGACGGCGCGCAACGCGGCGTAGGCGGCGACGTACCTGCGCTTGCCTGCACGAAGAAACGCTACAAGATACTTCCCAACCGTTATCACGAATTCAGTTTCGTCATCAAAGCGTAAAACGAAAACGGAAATCTGTAAAAAATTAAATCAAAAATTAAAGAACTAAAAGGCATTGCACGATTTGTTGCAGTGCCTTTTATCTTGTGCAAAAAATTGACAAACTGTGTTTTTTATCATAAGATAAAGGTGCGACAAATCTTAATATAGCAATGCAAAAGTCCTATTACTTCGGTAACAGGTGTATTTTCGCGTAACATAGCTTTTGCATTGATATAGCTTGTGGATTTGTCGCAGAATCAGCGGGGATGCACTTGTTATATTTTTATTTGATAATTTGACATCCCTAGCATAACGAACTGCGAGGGAAAAATGAAAACTCACAAAAAGCAACGCATTTTAAGCATTTTAGCCATTTTGACAATGGCGGTCATTTTGACTTGCATTTTTGCCGCTTGCGACAAAACAGATTCGCAAGATTCGGATTATAAAGTTACCATACACCCAAACAACGGACAATCTGACATCGTTTGGGATATAGCTTCCGATATTCCGTCAATAACTAAATACGGCTATCATATAGTTGGTTTTTATCTTGACGAGGATATGACGATAAGCACAACGCTTGAATCTTTGAAAACGACAAAATTAACCAAAAATATTGACGTTTACGTGAAGTGGGAGAAAGACGCATGTAATCACGTTGAAGTAATAGACAATGCTGTTGATCCGACTTGTACGACGGCAGGACTTACGCAAGGCAAACACTGTTCAGTTTGCGGAGAAATACTACAAAAGCAAAAAGTTGTTTTGGCACTTGGACATGATTTCGAACATCACAAAGCAAAATCAACCACTTGCACAGAAATAGGATGGAACGAATATGATACTTGCAAACGCATAGGTTGTAATTATTCCACTTATCAAGAGATCCCTGCACTCGGTCAAAAATATTCGCAAGATTGGTCTAATGATGAAACATATCACTGGCATGCTTCTACTTGCGGACATGATGTCGTTTCGGACAAGGGAAAACATACGTTCGATTCTAACTGGGTATGCACAGAGTGCGCATATGCAGATACTGGCTTGCACGGCGTTGAACTTCGCACAAGCACGCTTGAACTTGACGGAACGGATATATTTGGCAAGGTGTCAAATGTGACATCCACATTCTCGTTTATCAACG
The DNA here is from genome assembly GCA_963593735.1 of Phascolarctobacterium succinatutens. Classification (GTDB taxonomy): domain Bacteria; phylum Bacillota; class Clostridia; order Christensenellales; family CAG-917; genus CAG-475. Next base: position 2,076 of record CAVBBF010000051.1, on the reverse strand, counting down.
AAATCGCAATAGCAGATTCTGCAACGTACATTGTTTCAACTGATATAAATGGTTCGAACGTCATTCGCACAAAAACAGTTTCGCTCGGTATTGGCGATAATACCTTCTATATTCTTGTCGAGAACGGCAAGGATCTTGGATTGTACACCGTTGTGATCCGTCGTAGGCCCATTCACACTGTTTCATTTGATGTAAATGGTGGTACAAGCGTTTCTTCTCAAAACATCGAAGAAGATTCGTTTGCAACTGCACCAACCACTGAAAGAAAAGGCTACACTTTTGACAAGTGGGACTATGATTTCTCAAAACCGATAACAAAAGACACGACAATTACGGCAAGTTGGAATATAAATACATATACTATTACGTATGAACTCAATGGTTGGGAAAATTCTTCACAGAATGTTGACACATATACTATAGAAAGCGGAATAATCACTTTGTATGATGCAATCAAGGGAGAAAGTCTTTTCTGCGGTTGGTATCTTGATGAAGAATGCAAGAATTATATTGCAACAATTGACGCATCAACCATGCGAGATTACACGGTGTACGCATATGCCGATGATAGTGCAACAAAATGTTTAACTATTGAAAATGATACCGTAAAAGGTTATTCTGGTTCTGTTGTAAACGTGGTTATTCCTGCATATTATAAAGGTTACTTCATTACCAGTATCGATGGTTCTGCATTCTATATGCGTGATTGGATTACGAGTATCACAATTCCGTACAGTGTGAATGACGTTGTCCATGGTGCATTCTCTGGTTGTAGTAGTTTGACTGAAATTAACTGGAATGCAACTGATGCGAGGATACGTACAGGCGCAGGCTCAAATGATAAGTATATGTTTTTAGGCTGCTATAATTTAACAACTGTTAATATAGGAGACAATGTAAATGTCATACCGTCGTATTGCTTTTATGGATGCAATAGATTGAAAAACGTGACGATTGGCAATGGTGTAATACGTATCGGTGCAGAAGCATTTTATTATTGCAGTGGACTTACGAGTATAAAAATTCCTGACAGTGTGACAACCATCGACAATTCTGCCTTCAAAGGTTGCATCGGATTGACAAGTGTAACAATTGGTAATGGTGTGACAAAAATAGGTAATGAGGCATTTAGAGATTGCATCGGTCTGACGAACATCATAATTCCAAGCAGTGTGACATCTATTGACAGTTTGGCGTTCTGTGATTGTTATCGTTTGGTAGAGATATATAATAAATCGTCGATTGAAATAGTAGAAGGAAGTTACTCAAACGGTTATGTGGGATATTATGCAAAGAACGTTTATACAAGCGAAGGCGGAAGTAAGCTGCATGTCGACTCAAACGGATATGAGATATATACGGATGGAGATAATAAAATATTAATTGCATATCGCGGAAATGCAATAGATTTGATTTTGCCAACAGGTATTGTCTCAATCAATCAATATGCATTCTATAATTACAGTCGCTTGAATAGCATCACAATTCCAAACAGTATAATGTCCATTGGTGAGGCTGCATTTTCTAAATGTAGCAATTTGGCGAGTATCACAATTCCGAATGGTGTGACAAGCATCTGTGATAGAGCATTTTCGGAATGTAGTAGTTTGGTGAGTGTTAAAATCCCGAATAGTGTGACGAGGTTAGGCTCTTCTGCATTCTATAAATGTAACAGCTTGACTAGTGTAACAATTCCCAACAGCGTGACGAGAATTGGTGATTATGCTTTCTCTGGGTGTAGTAGCCTAGAAAACATCAACTTTAAAGGTACGATAGAACAATGGAATGCAATTACAAAAGGCTATCGATGGAATGATGGTGTATCAACTAATTGCACAATTACTTGTTCCGATGGAACGATATAAAAAATAGACAAAAAAGGAGAATACAAATGAATAAAGGTATAATTTACAAAATCGAAGTAGACGAAATAGTCCGCTACTACATCAAACTCGAAAGAACGGTAAAGATAAAAGATACAGAATATAACATTTTTGTTGACGATACAAATATCTCAAAGCCTAATGCTGAACTTGTCCCTATCGAAGAATATTTCACTTGCGGATTAGACTTATC
>CAVBBF010000050.1:0-11999 GCA_963593735.1 Phascolarctobacterium succinatutens | reverse complement strand
CGCAAGAGAAAAATTTGAACGGCGGTATGGGCGCGACGCGTTAAACAACACATCCGGTGAATGTGTTGTAGCCAAAGCGAACGAGGCGGATTGCTTTGCAAACGCCGAAGTCCAAACACCTGAGGAAAGGGGAAACTTTAATTTTTTGATTCGTGTTTGTAAAAAGGTATGTGGCAGAGGTATATTTAATAAATTATTTCCTATTTAATTTCAAACAAATCGTTCGGGGTTATATCGAGTCTTTTGCAAAGATAAATGATTTTCTCGTAATCGAGTTCGATTTTTCCCGTTTCGTATTCGCTGTAATCGGGTTGGTATTTCCCGAGTTCGTCGGCAATTTGTTTTTGTGTAAGCCCCATCGCTTTTCGTGCCGATTTAAGATTGTTTCCAACAATTTTTCTTATGTCCATTTGTCCACCACAATTTTATTATTTTGCTAAAATATAGTAAAAATTCCATATTTGGTATTGACATATAGGAATAAATCCTATAAGATTTGATTAATTAAAGAGATATGGAGGCGCTTATGAAAAGAAAATTTACGCTTATAGTTTTATCGGTTTTGCTGACAATACTTGCGGTCACACTGGTTGCATGCTCGAATGAAACAGAAGAAAAGCCGTTTTTGAGCGATAATATGACCATTGACGAGTTGATTCCCGTTTTGGAGGGGACATCGAGTTTGTCGTTGACATTAAAAGGTTATACAATGAGTAGAGATGAAAACGGAAACGAAACAATCGGCGAGACATACACGATTGTTTGCAATTTGTGTCAGAGCGGATACTCGAGGCGTGAAACAATCATCGATGATGGAACAGAGAACGCTTTGTTGACGGCTGTCATTTATGAAGACAACTATGTTTATACGTTGTACCGAGCGGCGGCAGGCGATGAAGTTCATTATGATTATTCGATTAGCAAGGACGAAGAAGGCTTTTCTTACAAGTCGGTGTTAAATGAATTGTTAATCGGAGTGTTGAAGGAAGCCGAATACAAAATCGAAAACGACACGATTATTTTTAATAGCGGACGATGCGAATATACGGTCGGGAATTTCAACAAAACCACAATCGAAATTCCCGAAAAGTATAAAGATTACAAAAGTCTGCCTAAGGAATGAGGTCTGACAAACAGTCAATTGCAAACGGTACAAAATAGCAGACACCCGCCCGAATCAAAAACCAATGCCAGTGCAGGTTTGAGACGGACGGGTGTTGTTTTGAACGAAGAGACGAAGAAGACGTTTTTCGTCAATCGCTTGTAGATTTAGCCGTGGGATTGAGGCGTTTTTACCATCACGAAGCCTTGAGCGGCTTTGCAGAGAGGGCATTCTTTCCATGCTTCGCTTGAGGTGAATTCGTGCCCGCAACCAGCGCAACGCCATGTTGTCGGTTTGTCCTTTTTGTAAAGGGTGTCGTTTTTGAGTTGATTGTGCAAGTCCTCGAAGGTCTTTTTGTGCTGTTTTTCGACGTCGGCAAGCATTTTGAAGGTGTTTGCGATGTTCTCGAAGCCTTCCGAGCGCGCCGTTTTTTCAAAGGATTTGTACAATTTGATTTCTGTTTCGTGGTCTTCGGCGGCGAGGGCGAAGTTGTCCGTCAAATTCCATTTTTCCTTGAAAGGATAGCCTGCGGTTATGTCGATGTTGTCGATTTGCTCTTTGCTCGATTGCTGAATGAGGGTGTACAAGAGTCTTGCGTGGTTAAATTCGTTGTACACGATTTTGTCCACCGCATCGGCAAGGGCGTTGTAGCCTTGATTGCGCGCGCCGTATTCGATAAATTGGTATCTGACGTACGCTTGCGTTTCGCCGACGTAGGCGCGTGCGAGATTTTGATAGGTTTTGCTGTCTTGAAGTTTCATATGCTTCTCCTTCTTTTTTGAATTATGCAAGGATTATTGCAATTTTTGCGGCGTTTTATTCGGATTTTTGACCGTAAAACGCAATATTTTCATTTGCAATCAAAATGCGCAAAAGTCTTTTAATATCCGCACGGAAGTGGTATCATTATATAGAAATAAAGTTTGGCGACTTCGGTTGCAGAAGGAGTTATATATATGAGCGATTGCACTCACGATTGCGGTTCTTGCTCAAAGGACTGCTCGTCAAGAATTACGTTTGAAAAGCAAAATCCGCTTTCCGACGTGAAAAAAGTTATAGGCATCGTCAGCGGAAAGGGCGGCGTAGGCAAGTCGCTTGTCACGTCGTTGCTCGCCGTGGGCAAAGCAAGAGAGGGCAAAAACGTGGCGATTTTGGACGCGGACATCACCGGTCCGTCCATACCTCGCGCTTTCGGAATCAGAGGCACGGTCGAGGGCGACGCCAACGGAATCTATCCGCGTTTGAGCAATTCGGGCATAAAAATCGTATCGTCCAACTTGCTCTTGGACGACGAAACCGACCCCGTGATATGGCGCGGCCCTGTCATTGCGGGTATGGTCAAGCAGTTTTGGACGGACGTCGTTTGGGACGACGTGGACTTTATGTTTGTGGATATGCCCCCGGGAACGGGCGACGTACCCCTTACGGTGTTCCAATCCATCAAACTCGACGGCATAATCATCGTCACCTCGCCGCAAGACCTCGTGTCCATGATTGTCGAAAAAGCCGTGAAGATGGCAAACAAAATGAATATCCGCATTTACGGCGTAGTCGAAAACATGAGTTATATCGTATGCCCCGATTGCGGAAAGCATATCGAGATTTTCGGTTCGGGCAAGGTTGACAAAGTGGCAAAAGATTTCGACCTCAAAGTGCTCGGCAAGTTGCCTATGGACCAAAAAGTTGCGTGTGCCGTAGACAACGGCGACGTTGAAATTTTGAGCACGGACGGACTCAAAGCAGCACTCAATGAGATTGAGAATTAAAATACAAAACCTCAATCAAAATCCAAACACAAATCAACACAAGACCATGACAAGACGTGAATTAGCAGAACAAAACTTTATCAACGTTTACAGTTGCGCGCAAGCGGTGGTCAAAGCCTTTGCGGACGTGACGGGTTTTGACGGCGAACAGGCAATGCGCCTATGTTCGTCTTTCGGCGGCGGAATGGGAAGGCTTCGGGAAGTGTGCGGAGCGGTGAGCGGCATGTTCATTGTGGAAGGACTTTTGGAAGGCTATTTCGATCCGACGGCAGAGAACGCGCAGTTGCAAAAAGCCGAACACTACAAGCGCATACAAGAACTTGCTCGCCGTTTCAAAGAGCGCAACACGTCCATAATATGTCGTGAGATTCTCGGCGCGAGAGCGACTACGAATCCCACGCCCGACGAGCGCACTCCCGAGTATTACAAGACAAGACCTTGTGCAAGAATGTGCGGTGACGCTGCCGAGATTCTCGAAGCGTTTCTCAAAGAGCGAAATATAATTTGACGGCAAAAACGAGTGTTTATTGTCACAAAACCGACATATAAACGCTTGATTGCGCAAATAATAGGATTATGAGTTTTTACGACGCAGTATACGAACAAGTCAAAAAGATACCGCACGGCAAGGTTGCGACGTACGGACAAATCGCGTGCTTATGCGCCTCGCCTCGCGCTTCACGCGCCGTTGGATATGCGTTGCATTTCAACCCCGACCCCGAGCATATTCCGTGTTTCAGAGTGGTCAATCGTTTCGGCAGGTGTGCGCCCGCGTTTGCTTTCGGTGGGGCGCAGGTTCAGGCAAATCTTCTCCGCCAAGACGGCGTGGAAGTGGACAAGGACGGCTACGTCGATTTGTCAAAATACCTTTGGGACGGGGAATAAGACGACAACTCAGACAAAATTTTGTATCATATTCCTCGATAAAATATCAAAAAAACGTATCATTTTTTCAAGATTTATATCATATTTCAAAACAAAAAAGTGCAAAAAACCGCAAAAAAACAGCAAAAAACCCGTTAAAAAAACATAAAAAAGACATAAAAAATTCAAAAAATTTGCAAACAAAAAACTTTCTCCGACCGTAACGGACAAAAGGTTGTGACAAAGCGAGATGTTTGTGGTATAATAAAATATATTGAATTGGAAAAATGCGAGATACTCTTTATTTTTAACTCGACAACTCCACTCGCGCAATTCGATGTGAAAAATGCTTTTAAACAAGGAGAGAAGTATGGCAAAGAAAAAGTCAGTTTTTATTGCTCTGTTGGTTTTTGTGTTGCTTGTGGCTACGCTTGCGGCTTGCAGCAAAAAGGGTGGAAACATCATACGAGAACTCACAACAGAAAACGGCGTGATTGCAAGCGGCGAGTTTAACGAGGGCGACAGCCTTGTTTGCGAATTTTTGCGCACGATTTCAAAAGACAGCGAAGAGATTGCAATTTTGAAGCAACATGACATCGCTTCGTACAATACGGATAAAGACGCATACGTTTTTGACATTCACATAAAAAACAACGGCGAAAAGGTTCAACCCAAAAAGAGCGTCACGATCACTATGAACGCACCTTGTGAGAGCGAAACGGGATTTGTGGTGTTTCACTTGTTGGGAGAGAGTGACATAGAAAGTCTCGAAACAACTTATGCAGACGGAAAAATCTTGTTTGTCACAAGCAGTTTCTCGACGTTTGTCGTTGCCGAAAAAGCGAAAGAAGTCACGCCGAAGTATACATTCAAAGCGACGGTGGAAAACGGCGGTGGCAAAATCGAATTCGGCGGAATGGCGCAGGCAAACGGCTACGCCGCACAAATGAAAGAGGGCGCAACGGTTAAACTCAAAGCGGTGGCAAATGAAAATTACAGTTTTGTCGGCTGGTATACGCAGGAAGATTCGCCCGCACTTGTTTCGTCCGACGCGGAATATACTTTCACCATGAGCAACGCCGATATGAGCGTGTTTGCAAGGTTCGAAGCCAACGTCGTTTCGCTTTCCCTCGACGCACATAATGCCGGTTTCAAAACTGAAGAAGCAACCACGGTGATCATTGGCAGCGAAAATCTGCCCAAAGCGGATTCGGTTATCGTCAAAGGAGTAAAGGCAGATCAAACGAGCGTAACTCTAACCAAAGACACCGACTACACGGTAGACCTCGGCGGTTTGGACTTCACCGAAGAAGGCACATATACAATCACCTTTACATACAAAAAAGACGCGACGGTAAAAGCAACGCTTGCGGTAAATGTTGTCGCGTCTAAGTATGCGTTCCAAGCGACGGTTGAAAACGGCGGCGGCAAAATCGAATTCGGCGGAGCGGCGCAGGCAAACGGATATGCCGCACAAATGAAAGAGGGCGCAACGGTTACGCTCAAAGCGGTTGCCGATGAACTCTACACATTTGTCGGCTGGTATACGCAAGAAGATTCTCCAAAACTTATTTCGTCCGACGCGGAATATACTTTCACAATGAGCAACGCCGATATGAGCGTGTTTGCAAGGTTTGAAGAAACCTACACCGAAGCGCAAAACTATGCGGATTTTATCAACTCGCTCAACTATTCGCTTAATTTCGACGGCGCAAACGGCTACACTGTCAAGAGCATAGAAGAATATTCATATTCTTCGGGCGATAATGAGACTTATCAGATCACCGAAACGATGCTCGGCGATAAATATGCAAGCGTATACAAAGAGATTTCCACTCCCTATAACGAGGAAACAAGCACTTCGGAAGAAATATCCGCATTGAAACCGGTGACCGTGAACGGAAAAGAACGCAAAAAATGGGTTTCGTTTGTCACGAACTCGGACGGAAGCAAGCAAAACGAAGGAAGGTTGAAATCAGCACTCTTCGATTTGGAAATGGTCGCATGGTATATGCCGACAGACTGGTTTGATTATTTGTGTATGGACGTGTCGGGCGATACGTTTGAAGAATACGCGGCGGCGTTCATACAGGCGTACAACAAAGATAATGCACAATATAACAACCAAACGGCGGACGTAACGCTCAAAAGGAATGCGGACGGAACGTTGACGTTCGGTTTCGTTGCGCGCGGAGCATACAAAGCCCCGTGGATCCAAAAAGACGGCTATCAACAGACTGTCTTTGATTGCAAATACGAAATTATCCTCGACGGCAGTCGCATCACGAAACTGACGTCTTACAACAAGTATGACTATGTCTACGAGGACGAGGCACAAAACAATTGGGAAATTCTGATTGAAAACTATGAGTACGGATATAGTTTCGACAGCACACTGTACGAATCCGTGCCGACCGAAACGGACACGACCGTAGACGAAGTAACCGGCACCATATCTTTTTACATCAACGGATACAGGTATAGTTACAGCATGAGCGATATTGCGCTCGATTCGACGGTTACGCTTGACGACGTGCTGAATCATTTGTCCGACGGCGGAGAGGGCTTGACCAAACCGTTGTTTAACATAAGATTTGTGGACAAATCGTTGTTTAAGGTGTATACCGACAAAGAAATGACGCAGGAATTCACGTCTTTGACCGTAACGGATGAGAGATATACTCTTTACGTCAAAATGACTCCTCCTTCGAACAAGGCAATCGTGATGAGCGTGAGAGAATACGGAGAATCCAGAGGGATAGACCTCTGTTATCTGAAAGACCTGAACACAACATACAATCCTGCCAATTATTACCCGGTTATAGAAATCGACGGCACGCCTATAAGCAACAATGAATACTATACAATCACTTGTTCCGAAAGCCGAATTTACGTCATTGTCAGCAAGGTGAGATGACACAATGTTTACACAGCGAACAAAACAGCGCCCCATAGCACGGGGCGCTGTTTTTGTTCGTGTTCAATCGGGTAAACGGATTGCTTTGTATGTGCGCAATAGTTCTCTACTTTACCGAGTTTTCCATATAGGCGAGGTAGGCTTCCGCTTTTTCGGTGGCGGCGGACTCGGTCGGCTTGCTTGTCGCAACGTAGAATTTGAGTTTGGGTTCAGTGCCGCTCGGACGTACGCAAATCCAGTCGCCGTTTTCAAGGTGAAGTTTGAAAGCGTTGGTTTTTGGAAGGGTGATGTCCTCGACCTTGCCGTCCGCATAAGTCTTTTTGCGAGTCACGAAGTCGCTTTGCGCAAGCACTTTCGTGCCGTCGATTTCCTCGAAGCGAGTCGAACGGATTTGCGCCATAATGTCAGCCATTTTTTGCATTCCGTCAAGACCGCCGAAGGTTATCGAGCGAGCCTTTTCGACATAGTAGCCGAATTGTTTGTAGATGTCTTGAAGCACGTCGTAAACGCGTTTGCCGACAGAGTCGAAATAGCACACCATTTCGGCAAACATCATGCTTGCCACGACCGCGTCCTTATCGCGTGCGTGCGTGCCTACCAAAGAGCCGTAACTTTCTTCAAATCCGAAAAGGTAGGTATATTCGCCGCTTTCTTCCCATTCCTTGATTTTTTCGCCGATAAACTTGAAGCCGGTCAGCACGTCGAAGGTGGTTACGCCGTAACTCGTTGCAATAGCGCGGGCAAGTTCGGTGGTGACGATGGTTTTGACAAGCGCGCCGTTTTTGGGCATAGCGCCGGTTTCTTGTTTGCGAAGGAAGATGTAGTTTGCAAGAAGCACGCCGATTTGATTGCCGTTGAGCAATACGAATTTTCCCTCGTCGTTGCGGATTGCAATGCCCATTCTGTCTGCGTCGGGGTCGGTGCCGATGACGATGTCGCTGCCGATTTTGTCTGCAAGTTCGATGCCAAGCCTCAGAGTGTCGGCCTCTTCGGGGTTGGGTACGCGCACGGTTGAAAACTCCGTGTCCGGCCATGCCTGTTCCTTGACGACGTTGACGGTGATGCCCATCCTCGAAAGAATTTTGGTGACGGGCACATAGCCGCTGCCGTGAACGGGGGTGTAGACGATTTTGACGTTTTTGCCAAACTTGTCAACGGCTTCGGGGGAGAGAGAAAGTTTGCTTATCGTGTCGTAATAAGCGTGGTCAACGCTCCCGCCTATCACGGTGATATGCGTGTGGACTTTTTGGTTGTCAAGCCCTTTTATGTTGTCTGCCGTGAGGTTGACTTCAACTTCGTTTATGCCAAAATAAGGGGTTTTGTCGATAAATTCGACAACTTTATCTGTCGATTCGGGCGACATCTGCGCTCCGTCCTCGCCGTAAACTTTGTAACCGTTGTAGATTTTGGGATTGTGCGAAGCGGTGATCATAACGCCTGCTATCGCGTTTAAGTGGCGGATTGCAAACGAACACATCGGCACCGGGTGAACGGTGTCGAACAAGAATGCGTTTATTCCGTTTGCGGCAAGCACTTTTGCAACCTTTATGGCAAATTCGCTCGAAAAACGGCGAGTGTCATAGGAGATGACAACGCCTCTTTCCATCGCTTTTGCGCCCAACGTTTTTATGTAGCGCGCAAGACCTTGAGTTGCGCGTTTGACGGTGAACACGTTCATGCGATTCGTTCCCAAATCAAGCACGCCGCGCATGCCTGCCGTGCCGAATTGCAACGGACAGTAAAACATTTCCTTCTTTTCTTCTTGCGTCAAAGAGGCAAGGCGAGCCTTTTCGGCATCCGTCAGTTCGCTTGATACGAGCCATTGCAGATAGGTCTTTTCAAAATCCATACCCTAAAACTCCTTTTTTGATGATTGAATTATACCGCCATCAGGGCGCGTCTGTCAATGGTGATGTTTTCGTTCCTTTGAGAATAATTCGTTTTTGCGGCGCATAGTTGTCCGAGCGCACAAGCACGGATTTTGCGAGTTTCCCGTTTTGGTAGTAGTCGAGCCAGCCCTGCGATTTGAGCCCTTCTTTGCCGTAGGTGTCGACGACTTCTTTGCCCTCGTCGAGGGTGTCGTCGGCGCGGTATTCTGTTTCAAAAGGTATCGAGCCGAGCGTCATTGACCTGCGTTTTATGTCGAAATTGCCTATTCCGTAAATTTCGGCTCGGAGGTATTTTCCGTTTGCGCTCATACGCAGGGTTACGGGCGCGCAAAGAGTGTTGACAAATCTCAAATCGCTTGCGCTCGACACCATAGCGTCAAAACTCGGCGCGACGTAACTTACGGGCAGCGAGTGCGCTCGTACGCAAGTTATTGCAAGATTTGCAAGCAACGCGCAGTTGTAGAGGGTGCTCGACACCTGACACACGCCGCCGCCTACGCCCTCGACGAAATCGCCGTCCTGAATGACGTATGCGGTTTTGAATCCGTTTTCGGCGGTGCGCTTTCCCACAACGTCGTTGAAGGAGAACTCGTCTTCGGGATAAAGCACGAGTCCGTCGATTTTGCGCGCGGCGAGGGCGACGTTGTCCTTTCGGTTTTGCTTGCTGTCGCCGTAGTAGGTCGAAAAATGCGCTATGAGCCTGTACGTCTCGCTTTCCTCGTCGATTGCAAAAACTTTGTCGGACATACTCAGTCCCCCTATTATTATCGTGGCGCAAAAGGCGAGTATAAAGCATACCGCCGCCGCGCCTGTTGTTCGTTTTGCTTTCATACGCATAGTATGCGTAATTGCAAAAAAACGAATCGGATTTTTGAAAATATTCGGAGCGATGTTTTTTGCGTGCGGACTTTCTTGCGACAAGAGCGAGTTTTTAAGGAAAATTTATTTTATAAAATCGACCGTTTGGCGGCAAAGTCGTGTTACAATTTGCTCGATGAAAAAAGTCGTGACAAAAAAGGGTATATGCAAATATCTTTCCTCGCCGCTTGAAGTCGAGGTTTTTGCCACGCTTAAATCCTCCAATCTCACCGCAAAGGAAGAGATAAAGGAAACAAAAAAATCCAATTTCGTCATCGTTGCAAGAGAGCAGACGGGCGGCAGAGGCAGATTCGAGCGAAAATTCTTTTCGCACAAGGACTGCGGCGCGTATTTCAGCGCGGTTGCGGACGTAGACGAGGAAAAGTCGGCATATATCACCCCTCTTTGCGCCGTTGCGACGGCAAACGCAATACGCGATATTTGCGGCAAAAACGCGCAAATAAAGTGGGTCAACGACGTGCTTGTGGACGACAAAAAGTGTGTGGGAATCCTTTGCGAGGCGGTTGCGAGCGAGGTTTCGTCAAAAATCGACAGGGTGGTTATGGGCATTGGCATAAACCTTTTCGAGCCGAAGGAAGGATTCGACCAAAGCGTAAAGGACAGGATAGGAATCGTCGGCGAGGGCGTTTTCGACGCGGGCAACAGAATCATTGCAAAAACCCTCGACAATATATACGAATTGCTTTCGAATTTCGACAAGCGGAGGATAGCGGACGAATATAGGATGCTTTCAATGCTTATCGGCAAAACCGTGACCGTATGCAAAGTCGAAAAAGAGGACAAAACCGCGAAAGTTTGCGATATAGACGGAAAATGCAGACTTCTTGTCGAATATGAAGACGGACAAATCGAAACGCTGGATTCGGGCGAGGTGAGAATAAAATGGTGAAAACGCAAAAAATACAGTCCAAATCGGGCAAAAACGCCGCGTCGAGAACGCTGCGTATAGTGCGCATAGCGGTGTTCGTCGCACTTATAATCGTGGGCGCGTTCGTCAAATTCCCCATAGGGATAGTGCCTGTGTCCATGCAGTTTGCGTTTTGCATGTTCGCATCTCTTATGCTCGGCGGACTCGACTCGTTTGCGTGCGTAGCGATATACATCGTTATGGGGCTTATCGGCATACCCGTATTTTCGGCGGGCGGCGGATTTGCGTACGTTTTGCAACCGACGTTCGGCTACATTCTCGGATTTTTGATTGCCGCGCCCGTCGGCGGATTCGTGGCGAGAGGATTTAAAAACGACGCGCGACTGAATGTTTTTCGTCTTATGCTCGGCGCGTTCTGCTCGCTCGCAATCGTGTATACGGTGGGCGTGTTTTATATGTACCTTATGCTCAACTACTACGTCGGCACGGCAATGTCTATGTCAAAGGCGTGGATGGCGGGATGTGCCGTATTTTTGCCCACCGATTGCTCCTGGTGCGTGGTCGGCTCGCTTGTGACGTACGCCGTGCTCAAACGTTACAATCCTCGTCTTATGCTGAAAAAAGGGTATCAGTCGCAACCCTACGTCCGCGAAATCGACTGATTTTTTGTGGTATTTGCCGCTTTTGCGTATTGAATTGGCAAGATAAATGTGTTAAAATGACCTTACAAAAATATTTATAGGGGTAGATTATGCAAAACGAAATTACCAAACCCACCGATCTTTTGAACGCCGAAGGCAATATTGCCGAACCGGGCTTTGCCAAAAAGATGTTTTACAACTACAATCGCGAAAACGTCACGGCAAAGAAAACCCGCCTCAAAGAGTGGGATTATTACTATATTTCAAACAAAGAGTTCGCTCTTTGCCTCACCATCAGCGATATGGGATTCGTGGGCGCGCTCAGCCTTTCGGTTATGGACTTCGTGACCCCGGCGCAATTCACCAATTCCGCAATATGCCTTTTCCCGATGGGCAAGTTTAATATGCCTCGCACGAGCGAAAAGGGCGATTGCGCTTTCAAAATCGGCAAAGTCGAAATGAAGTTTGAAAACGACGGCGAAAAACGTCGCCTCACCGGCGTATATCCCAACGCCGACAAGTTCGGCACCGACGTAAAATGGGACATCGTCATCACCGACGTTCCCGAAGAAAGCATGGTCATCGCAACGCCGTTCAACAAAAAAGGTCACTTCTATTTCAACCAAAAAATCAACTGTATGAGAGCGGAAGGCAGTTTCTGGCTCGGCGACAAGGAATGCAAATTCGACGGTGCGGACAGCCTCGCAACTCTCGACTGGGGTCGCGGCGTGTGGACGTACGACAACACGTGGTACTGGGGCAGTTTGCAAACTCGTCTTAAAGACGGCTCGACTTTCGGTTGGAACATCGGCTACGGCTTTGGCGACACCTCCGCCGCAAGCGAAGATATGTTCTTCTACAATGGCAAATCCCACAAAATCGGTCGTACCGAGTTTATCATCCCCGGCGACAAAGAGGGCGAGCCTCGCTATATGGAAGACTGGAAATTCGTCTCCGACGACGGACGTCTCGATTGCACTTTCCATCCTCTCATCGACCGTTACGAACCCTTCGACCTCAAAGTCATGTGCATGATACCTCACCAAGTTTTCGGCTACATCTCCGGCAAGTGC
>CAVBBF010000049.1:0-13744 GCA_963593735.1 Phascolarctobacterium succinatutens | reverse complement strand
TTAATTCGCAGACGAGATGAAAACCGCCGTCCGCTCTCCTTGCAGAGCGGACTTTTAACGAACACTTGTTCAAGGCGTACTTATTAACGGTATGTGCATATTCGAAGACGGAACACGAGCCGCAACGGCGGCGAGAAAAGCGAGCGTCGAAGCACGATGTTTTGTACCGTCCGACTGTGCCGTTTGGGTGCGTAGCTGGCACACAAAGGACGGTGACACGGCTTTCAGCCGATTTGTATTGCTAACAACCCGTCCACCGTTCGTTGCTTGCAACGAACTAGCGATTGCTACGAAGTCAATCGCGTCAGTGTTGTCCCCCGCTACGCGGTCGCCGTGGGTTCCCTCAAATATATGCAGAGGTGGAACGGCGATAGGGAATACACCTGAGGAAAGGGGAAATTGTAATTAAAGTTTTATACCCCGCCCCTTGTTATTAAACGCAAAGAGGCACTCTCGTTTACAAATAGGCTTCGAATAAGATTTAGTTATAAAAACTGCGCTAAATCGATGAATAACGCGAAAAGCACGGCTTGAATCAAAACCCAGTGTACTTGCGTACACGATTTTGAGGCAAGCCGTGCCTGTAAGGAACGAAGTGACGGAATAGCGATTGTTACGCTATGCGTCAATCGCGTCCAAAGTTAGTCGCGATTTAGCGCAATTTTTAATGAATGATAGTGCCGGTGTTTGCCCCCAACACCGCATTCTTAATGCTATCTTTTTCCATCAACGCAAAGCACACGATGGGGATATTGTTGTCCATACACATCGTGATGGCGGTGGTGTCCATCGCTTTGAGTCCTTTGGAAATAACGTCCATATATGAAATTTCGGTGAATTTCTTTGCTGAGGGATTGAGTTTTGGGTCGGAATCGTAAACGCCGTCGACGTTTTTGGCAAGGAGAAGCGCGTCCGCGCCGATTTCGCAAGCACGCAACGCAGCGCCCGTATCCGTCGAGAAATACGGATTGCCCGTACCGCACGCAAACACGACGATTCTGCCCTTTTCAAAGTGGCGGATTGCCTTGCGCAAAATGTACGGTTCTGCGACTTTTGTTATGGTGAGCGCGGTTTGCACTCTTACGGGTACGCCGAGTTGTTCGAGTTTGTCTTGAATCGCAAGCGCGTTCATAACGGTTGCGAGCATCCCCATATGGTCCGCCGTCGAACGATTCATTTTGTCGTCTGCCTGACGTCCGCGCCAGAAGTTGCCACCGCCTATGACGATACCTACGTCAACGCCGAGTGCCTTTACGTCAGCGATTTCCTTGCAAACGTAAGTGAGTTTTTCGGGGTCGATACCCGTGCCGTTTGCGCTCGCAAGAGCCTCGCCCGACAGTTTGATAATGACGCGTTTATACTTCAAATTTTCTTGTGCCATAATTGATTATACCCTGGTTTTTGAACATCTAATCTGCCCAAATGTTGTTTTTTCTAAAAAAAAGGAATGAACGAATCATTCCTTTTTTCAAAGTGCTTATTTGTTGAGGTGTGCTTGTGCCATAACCTCGCCGACGAAATCGTCTTCCCTCTTTTGAAGACCTTCGCCCATTGCGTAACGAGTGAAACGAATGACTGTAACGTCGCCGTTTTGTTTGAGGTATTGAGCAATCGTGATATCGGGATTCTTGACGAAAACTTGTTCGGTGAGGCAGACCTCTTTGTAGAACTTGTTGATTCTGCCCACGAGCATCTTTTCGATGATTGCTTCGGGCTTTTTGCTGTCCTCGTTCATTGCTTGCGCTTTGAGGATTTCTTTTTCGTGATCGACTTCGGATTGAGGCACTTCGTCACGAGTTACGTATTGAGCGTTTGCAGCGGCGATTTGAAGAGCAACGTCGTGCACGACTTCTTCGCTTGCGCCCTTGCTTGCTTCGACCATAACGCCGATTTTGCCGCCCATATGGATATAGGTGTCAACGGTCGTGTCGTTTGCTTCGTAAACGGTGAAACGACGGATTGAAAGTTTTTCGCCCATCTTCATAACGTATTCGTTGGTGACGGATTGCATAGCGGCAACAACTTCCTCAACCGTTGCGTTTGCGTTGTCGAGGATGTAGTCCGCAACTTTGCCTACGTACTCTTTGAATACGGGGCCGCCTGCTACGAAGTCGGATTCGCAGTTGACTTCCAAAAGGACGGATTTGCCGTTTTTGCTTGCGGCATAAACGATACCTTCCGCAGCGATGCGCGCTTCTTTCTTTGCGGCGGTTGCCATACCTTTTTCTCTCAAAAAGTCGATTGCCGCTTCCATATCGCCGTCAGTCGCGACGAGAGCCTTTTTGCAGTCCATCATACCGACGCCGGTGCGTTGACGAAGTTCCATAACATCTTTGCTTGTGAATGCCATATATATTCTCCTGTTATTTTTTTGAAATCGCACGCAGATATACGTCTGCGTGCGGAATATTTGGATAAATTATTCTTGTGCCTCTTTTTCGGCGATTGCTTTTTCAAGCGCTTCTTCGGGAGTAAGAGCCTTCTCTTCCGCTATGGGTGCCTCTTCGACAACCGTTTCGGTTTGAGGAGCAACCTCTTCTTCAGCCGCTTCTTCTTTTGCTGTAGCGGTGAAAGATTCGCCTTGTTTTGCTTCGATGACTGCGTCTGCGATGATGGAAGCAAAGAGTTGAATTGCGCGAATAGCGTCGTCATTGCCGGGAATGACGTAATCTACGAGATCGGGGTCGCAGTTGGTGTCGACAACAGCCACGATGGGGATGTTGAGTTTGCGTGCTTCTTTAACGGCGTTTTCTTCTTTTTTGAGGTCGACTACGAACAAGCAACCGGGCAAAGTGCGCATATTCTTGATACCGCCGAGGTTCTTTTCGAGATCGTCACGTTCTTTTTTGAGAGCGGAAACTTCCTTTTTGGGAAGAAGTTCGAACTCGCCGATGAGTTCCATTTGGTTGATTTTGTTCAAGCGATCGATTCTTGTACGAATGGTCTTGAAGTTGGTGAGCGTACCGCCGAGCCATCTTTGGTTGATATAGAACATATCGCAACGCTCCGCTTCTTGTTTGATTGCGTCTTGCGCTTGTTTCTTGGTGCCGACGAAAAGGACGGATTTGCCCTCTTGAACGACGCTCTTTACGAATTGGTAAGCGGCTTCGACGTGGTCAACGGAAATTTGAAGGTCGATGATGTGAATATCGTTTCTCGTTGCATAGATGTACTTGCCCATTTTCGGATTCCAACGTTTTGTTTGGTGTCCGAAGTGCACGCCTGCTTCAAGCAAGGCTTTCATTGTTGTTACGGCCATTATAAGGTCCTCCTAAGATTGTTTTTACCTCTCGCGAACTCTACGCACAAACCTCCGATTGGAACAGAATGCACTCCTTCGCGATGCGGGTTCGTTTTGGATTATATTATATATAAAAACTTTTTGCAAATATTTTATAGCGGATTTTTCAAAAAATATTAGAATTTTTAGCAATTTTACCCTCTATCCCCTTACGAAGCCTACTCGTACACGGAATATGCCTATTCGAAGGCGTGATAAAAACCGCCGTCCGCTCTCATTGCAGAGCGGACTTTTAAACGGACACTCATTCGAAGCGTTCTTATACAACTACTCTGCTTTTTCAAAGACGGAACACGAGCCGCAAGGCGGCGAGCAATCGCTCAAACGGCGTTGCGGCAATGTCAATCGCCCACTTTGTCATTCAGAGCGAAGCGTGGGAATCCCATAAATAGAAATGAAAACTATTGGGGCGATTGACAAAAACCGCACTTGTTTTCGCAATCACTAACCGCGCAGAGAATTTGTGCTATCAGTTTAGACACGGATAAAAATTCAAGCCGCAACTTCGCCAAATTATCTGCTTGGTGAAGCGCACTGTGTGCGCAAGTGGAAAAATTTGAACGGCGGTATGGGCGCGACGCGTTAAACAGCACATTCGGTGAATGTGTTGTAGCCAAAGCGAACGAGGCGGATTGCCTCGCAAACGCCGAAGTCCAAACACATTAGGAAAGGGGTAAATCTAAATTTTAATAAATAAATTTGTGCATAAAAAATACCCCTCGCTGACACGAGGGGGTTTGACGCAGTTATTCGCTGTTTGACGGCTTAGTGTTTGCAGTCGTGATGGCAGCACGCACAGTCCTCGTCATCGCATTCACAACCTTCCATCTTTTCGACTTCTGCCATAAATTCGTCGAAAACTCTTTGAAGAAGCGCTTCGTCTTCGATTGCCATAAATACGTCGTTGCCGTCTTCGTTTTCGGCAATTTCGTAAATGAGAACTTCGTCGTCCTCGATATCGTCGAGTTTCTCGACGGGTTTCATAACGACAAACCATCTGTTGTCAACGTCGAGAGTTGCGAGATGATAGAAATCCTCGTCCTTGTCTGCGACTTCGTTGTACAAGGTGATGATATCATCGTCTTCTGTCGTATTGTTTTGGTCGTCAAAAAAATCTGCCATAGTAGTTTCTCCTTGCGATGCAAAGCGGATTTTGCGGATTGCATCTTGATATTTTGATAGTAACATATTTTGCGCAATTTGCAAGCAAAATATCAAATCGTACTCAATTTTCAGCGGTGCGAGTCAAGATAGGATTGCAAAATTATGGTTGCGGCAACCTTATCAATGACTTTTTTGCGTTTTTCGCGGCGCACGTCGGCGTCTATGAGCATACGCTCTGCCGAAACGGTGGTGAGCCTTTCGTCCTGATACAGAACGGGCAAACCGCTCGCCTCTTTTAGCATATCGCCGAACTGCCTTGTAACAATCGCTCTGTCCCCTTCCGTGCCGTCCATATTCTTCGGCAAACCGAGAACGAAAGCGTCCGCTTCCTCTCTTTTTGCATATTCGCAAAAATATGCGATGTCCGCGTTCGTATCGCCTTTTTTGCGGACGTACGTTTCGCGCGGATTTGCGGTTATTCCCAGCAAATCGCTCACCGCAACGCCTATGCGAACATCGCCGACGTCCAATGCGATTTTACGTTTCATCATTTGAGCAACCCCCTTCCGAGTTCGTTTCTCGCGCCCTTCTTTTTGGGCTTGTTTTCGCCAATAAACTCATACCATTTCAAGCCGTAGGCTTTGAGTAGGCACAATCCGACTATAAGCACGACAACGGAAAATACCGTCGCCACCGCCCAGAATATGACTTTTGCAATAACTACGCCGAGAGTATCTTCGCACGCCGCAAGCACGATTCCGAGTACGAAAACGATAATTGCAGGCACAATCGAGGCAAACGCCGATATGAGTTGGTAGGTATTTTGCGACGAATTTTTGATTTCGGCAACCTGTTCCCAGTGCTGATTGCCCTTTTTCATATCGAACAGTATGGACATACTGCAAATGCCGGTTATCATCATAAGCGTATCTATGCCGACAAGCAGCGTGGACACGATGTCGATTTTGTAAAGTAACAATGCGATAAGCATAATCGGCACAAGCAGAACGCTCGGAACGATTATGGAAAGCAAAAGTTTGGCTTTTATGCTGTCTTTCGGGTTTATGGGCAAGGTTTTTGAAGCGAAAAAGGATTTACCCTCTCTCGTATACGCCATATTCGCAATCATATTTGCGCCTGCAAGGAAAATCATCGAATACATCACAACGAAGCCTATGCCCATCATTTCGGACATAAACGGCGTCATACCCTCATCCGCGCCCGACTTAAAGTTGGTGATAAAGTACATAACGACGATAAAAATCGGCGCCATAAGCAGATTTGCAAACGAGGTCATCGCAAGCGCGCTGTTACGCATAATCGACGTGAAATCTCGCTTCATAATGGACACGACCACGTTTGATTGTTTGAGCGTGGCGGTTTTGGATTCGGTGGATTGCGAATTTTCCGTCGCTTTCGAGTTGATTCTCTTGTAAAAGAGCGCGGAAAGCAACAACATAACGACAAACATACCGACGGTTATGGCGGCGGATATACCGAAGTTTTTGCCCGCTTCGATGCCAAGACAGTAGTTTACAAGCACTTTGTCGGGATAGAACACGTTTGCAAGCACGGAAAGCGAAGCGAGAGTGCCTTGCGACATCTCTACGCCGCCCTCTTGACCGAATCCGCGCGTGTTCATATAGTAGACGAGCACCATATACGCGCACATCAAAACGACGTAGAAAAGAATCACCAAAACGCTTTTTAGCGTAGGCTTGCCTTTGAAGTACGAGCCGAGCCACACGACGGGCATGGAAAGCACGCTGACGATAAATAGCGGCAGTATCGGCGCAACAAGCAAAATCATCAAAATAAGCGGATAGAATCCGTAAAACATCGATTTACTTGCGACGTTAAACGCTATTGCGGACGTAAGAACCGTAGGCAAAATTACAGCCGAAGAAAGTTCGAGCGCGTTGACATAAGTCATTGCGAATTTTGCAAAAAACACCGACGTCGGACGAAGGGGCAACGTGTTGAGAAACGGCGTATCTTTTGCGCCGTAAAGCGTCGTCACAATCGAGAACATCGAAAGGAACATCACCAAAAGTTGCGTTGCGGCAACAATAGCCACCACAAGCAACGAAAACTCGCTCGTGCTTTTCAAATTCACCGCCAAAAACGCAACCATAATGCAGATTAGCGCAACGAGCGGCAAAAAGGAAAGCAAAGCTTTCAATCCCGACGGAATCTTCTTTTTGCCCTCTGCGTCCTCTGCCCTCGAATTTGCGTTGCGAAACAGAGTTTTGAATACAATAAGGAAATCTCTCATACAAGCCTCATTGTGCAGTTTGCTCGAATACGGGCGTCGTGTCCGTAAGTTTGAGGAACAGTTCTTCGAGAGATTTGTCCTTGTTTTTCTCTTTCAACTCGTCGATACGGCAAGTCGCAATGAGGTGTCCGTCCTCGATAATTCCCACTCTGTCGCACACTTTTTCCACGACTTCGAGGACGTGCGAGGAGAAAAACACGCTGTTGCCCTTGTCGGCGTGTTCGCGCATAAGCTGCTTCAAGTTGTATGCCGAGCGAGGGTCGAGCCCCGTCATCGGCTCGTCGAGAATCCAAAGTTTCGGCTCGTGAATGAGCGCGCCTATGATGTTGAGTTTTTGCTTCATTCCGTGCGAATATGTGGAAATCTGCTTTTTAACCGCGTCTTCGAGAGCGAAAAGTTCGCTGTATTTTGCCAATCTTTCCTGCCTTTGCGCGGTCGGCACGTCAAAAACGTCGCAAATGAAGTTTATATATTCTACGCCCGTCAAGCCCTCGTACATAACGTGGTCGTCGCTGACGTAGCCGATATGCTTTTTCGCTTCGAGAGGCGAAGATTTGAGGTCTATGCCGTCGATAAGCACCCTACCTTCCTCAAAAGATATAATGCCCATAATGCTCTTAATCGTCGTGGATTTACCCGCGCCGTTCGGACCTATAAAGCCGAAAATCTCGCCGTCGTTGACGGTGAGAGAAAGATTTTCGACGGACGGTTTTTGATTGCCCGTATAAGTTTTCGTCAAATTTTCGATTTGTAACATATTTTCCTTTCGTCAAAAGAAAATCCAGCGTTTTTATGCGGAATTTTTGAGTTTTTCACCGCTTCGTTTTCCGTTGTTTGCGCTTTTTCGCTTTTTCGTTTACTTTGCTATATTCCGCTCGTTATTTTGCGTTTTCCGCGTTTTGCGTTATTTTCTTTTCGACTGTCTTTCCTTTATCACTTTTTCAAAGCCGTTTTCGGTCGGCTCGTAGAATACCGCGTCTTTAATCTCGTCGGGAAGGTACTGTTGCTTGACCCAACCGCCGTATGAGTGCGGATATTTGTATCCGCTCACTTTTTCGTCGTCGCCCTTGTAGTTCGGGTCGCGAAGATACAACGGCACGGTTTCGTGCTTGATGTTCTTCACCGCGTTTTCCGCTCCGCCGAGCGCCTCGACGACTTTGTTCGACTTCGGCGCTTCCGAAACGTAAATTATGCCTTCGGCAAGCGGAATACGCCCTTCGGGCAATCCTATTTTTTCAAAAGCCTGCACGCACGACGTTGCAACGACGATAGCGTTGGGATCTGCCATACCTACGTCCTCGCAAGCGTGAATCATAATTCTGCGCCCGATGAGCATAGGATCGCAACCTGCCTCGATGAGCCTTTCCGCCCAGTATAGCGCGGCGCTGCTGTCGCTTCCTCTCATACTCTTTATGAATGCGGAAATCATATCGTAATACATATCTTCCGTCATGCTGAGCGCTTTTTGCTGTATGGATTGTTCGGCTTCCTCTTTTCCCACTCTTATAACGCCGTCCGAGTCCGCGTGCGTGGTGAGTGCGGCAAGTTCCAAAGCGTTGAGTGCGGTGCGCATATCCCCCGCGCTTGCCCACGCAAGGTGCGAAAGAGCCTCGTCGCTCACCTGAAGATTCATATTGCCGAGCCCTCTTTCCTTGTCCTTGACCGCTCTTTCGAGACCCGCCCTGATATCTTTGTCCGAAAGCCTCGAAAACGAGAAAATACGGCATCTCGACACGATAGCCCTCGTCATCGAAACGTAGGGATTTTCCGTCGTAGAGCCGATAAAAATTATGTAGCCTTGCTCAATTGCTTGCAACACGCTGTCGCTTTGCGCCTTGTTCCAGCGATGACATTCGTCCAAAAGCAAATATGTACGTTTTCCGTACATGCGAAGACGGTCGCGAGCCTCGTCGATAACCTTTTTTGCGTCCGCAACGCCGCTCGTTACGGCGTTCAGTTTGACGAAAGCCGCGTTCGTATTTTCCGCAATGATGTTTGCAAGCGTGGTTTTTCCCGTCCCCGGAGGTCCGTAGAAAATGCAACTGCCAAGTTTGTCTGCGGCAATCGCTCTGCGCAAAAGCGAACCTTGCCCCACGATTTTGCCTTGTCCCAAAAATTCGTCCAAGGTGCGCGGGCGCATACGTTCGGCAAGCGGTGCCATAGTCTTTGCGTTGTTTTGAAGGTCAAATAAATCCATATCGACATTGTATCAACATCGGCGGCTTTTGTAAAGATAATCGCAGATTAAACATAGAATATAACGTGCAAAACAAAGAGAAAATCTCAAAAACGATGAAGCCCAAACTTTTCAGAGTCGTGATTGCAATCGCGGTTTTTCTTGCGATTTTCATCTTTTGCACGGTTTATTTCCGCTCGAATATCGTTCCGACGGTTATGGACAGTTCGGTTGCGCAAATGCGAGCGGTCACTACGAACGCCATAAACATCGCCGCAACAAGCGTACTCGGCGACGGTCTGACCTACGATATGCTTTTCGACATCGTGAAGGACAAAGACGGAAAAATCTCGATGATAAAGGCAAATTCGCCCGAAATAAACAAAATCGCAAGGCAGATTGCAAACCTTGCGCAAGCAAATTTGGACTCTCTCGGCACGCAAGAGATACAGATTTCGGCTGGTACGTTCACGGGGCTCGCACTTCTAATGGGTTTCGGACCCGACGTAACCATAAAAATCACCCCGATAGGAATGGCAAATTGCGATTTCGTATCCTTTTTCCAGTCGGCAGGCATAAACCAAACCTTGCACAAAATCTACATCGACGTTTACGCCGACGTGAGCATAGTCACGCCAATCGACCAACCGACGATACAAGTCAAAGCAGAAGTTCTCGTATGCGAAAATCTCATAGTCGGCGAGATTCCCGACACATATCTCAACCTTTACGACTCGTCGAGTTTGCTGAATTTGAACGCTTAGAAAGCCGATTTTGACGAAAATTGCACTGTAAACCGCATCAAAGCGTTATTATGACCAAATTTTAGACATCGTGCATTGTTCGTAATTTCGTTGGAATACTCTGACGACATTCCAGAGTGTTTTTCGATATTTCTCGGTGCATATTGCAATCGTTTTCTCTTATATCTTTTTCGAGCGAGAGCGAGATATCAAACCGAACACGAATCCGCACACGATAACCGTCGTAAGACCTGCCGAAACCGCACTCATACCGCCCGTAATCGCACCCAAAAATCCGTCTTTTTGCACGCCTTCGAGCGCGCCTTTTGCAAGATTCGAGCCGAATCCCATAATGGGAATGGTTACGCCCGAACCTGCAAATTCTTTCATTGGCTCGAACGCGCCGCACACTTCGAGTATAACGCCAAAAAGCATATACGTCACGAGTATACGCGCCGACGACATCTTCGTTTTGTTGATGAGGATTTGACCCATCATACACACGAAACCGCCGACCGCAAACACTTTCAGATAATCGAGAAATATTTCCATATCGTCACCATATTTTCATTTATCGGTCAAAACTATTACAAAACTTGCCCATTTTTATAACACTTTCAACCGTATTGCCGCATTTTTGTGGCAAAATTCATATAATTTTGTTGATTGCGGATTCACCGCTCTTTTGCGTTTTGCAAGGCAACGTTATCGCAAAAACGGATGACTTTCAAAAGTCACGGCGTGCGACACCCCGGGTATCGTTTCCTTTTGCAGTGGCGTATCCTTGTTTAAGAGTGCGCCCGTCGGAACGAGAAGCACCCTTTTCAACTCGCCTCTCTGCATTTTTTTGAGGATATACGAATTGAACACGGTATTCACGCCCCCTGCCCCCGAACCGCCTTGAAAGGTCTTTTGTTCGGGCGTAAAATAACTTGCGCCGCAATCCATATAGTATTTCGGCAAGGTTATTCCCTCTTTTGAAAGCAGATATTCGAGCATTTCCTTTCCGTGCCTGCCCAAATCCCCCGTGAAAATACCGTCGTAATAGTCGGGCGAACGTCCCGTCTCCTCGAAGTGAGTCACAATCGTGTCGCAAGCGGCGGGTGCCATAGCCGCTCCCATATTCGCTTCGTCGTCTATGCCCAAATCCACAACTTTGCCCATCGTTCCGCCCGTCACGGTGACGTAATGAGTGTTCGGCTGTACATAGTCGTTGCTTTCTCTCTCGAAATTGTCCTCGACGATGTTCGATTTTTCCTTATCTATGACTTTTTTCTGCTTTTCGATGCTCTTTTTGTACTTTTCGAGCGTCTTTTGGTCGATATTCATATTTTCGTCGATGGCGATAATGTCGTCCTCGTATACTCTTTCGTTCATCATAGACGGCTTTTCGCTCGACAAAACCGTACAACCTGCGCCCGTAACCGTCCATTGTGACGTGGGCGTGCGCTGATTGCCGAGTTCGAGCGGAAAACGATACTGCCTTTCCGCCGACGCAAAGTGACTCGAAGTCGAGCAAGTGACATTTTTCGCAAATCCGCCGTCGATTAGCATAGAACCGACGATAATGCTTTCGCTGAACGTCGAACAAGCGTTGTAAAGCCCCAAAAACGCGCACGGAAAATTGCGCGCTGCAAGCGACGTTGCGGCAAGTTCGTTTAATAAATCGCCGCCGAGCATAATATCTATATCCTCTCGTTTCAATCCCGCCTTTTTGATTGCGCCGCTCACGGCATCACGATGCATTTTGCTTTCGCATTTCTCGTAGGATTTTTCGCACCAAATATCGTTTTTAAGCACGATGTCGAACTTGTCCGCAAAGTTTCCGTCGCCTTCTTTCGGTCCTACGATTGTGAATCCGCTTTTAAGATATATAGGGTTAGATAGCTGAAAAGTCCTCATTTTGCCACCTCACATATAAACGAAATAGCCGATCAATCCGACGATAAAACTCGCAACCACGCCGAAAACGATGATAGGACCTGCAATGACGAACATTTTTGCGCATACGCCGAAAAATACGCCCTCGCGATTGTATTCCATCGCGGGCGAAACCACCGAGTTTGCAAATCCCGTAATAGGTATAATCGAACCGCCACCCGCAAAATGTCCGAGTTTGTCGTAAAGTCCGAGCGCGGTGAACAAACTTCCGAGAAAAATCATTATGCAACTTTCAAAAATCGCGACGTTTTTGTCGCTCATATCCTTGAAAATAAGCCGCAAAATATCGCCGATACCCTCGCCGATACAGCAAATTATGCCCCCGACCAAAAATGCCGCAAGCAAAGTTCGCACCATCGGCGATTTCGGCGCGTTTTCTTTAACGTATTGTTGATATTCGATTCTGTCAATCATAAATTGCCTTCGCCTTTCCCCGCATTGTTAAAATTCTTGTTTCCAATGTTGTCCGCCGCGTTTTCCTCACGCCCTTCGACAACCCCTTCGGTATTTTGCATTTTCTTGAAAAACACCTCTTTATCTTCCACGTTTTTTGAAAACAATGCGTCCATATCAGCAATATTTGCCATTATCAATATTTTTTAGACATAGAAAAGCGCCAAAAAGAAAAACCGAATTGTTCTCGGTTTTTATGAAACAGAATCTGCTTTTTATTGATAATGAAATCAAACAATAAAAACAATCACGACAACTTTGTTGTCTTTAATAAATTTAATATGTTGGTTTGAACATCTGCCTTTTACAAATCGGTTGCGCTTTTGCGCAATGCTACATTTCATTTTTCTATTGACATTTCAAAATGTTTGACATAGATTATCAATTGTAGCCGAGCATCGCTCCTACGATCATGTGTCGTATAGGATGCGGAGGCTACATTTTTTCTACATTCTCAACATTTATTCTATTCCTTAGACAACTCCGTTTGCATCCGTTGAACAGCCTCTTCTTCCGTCTTGCTTGACATCACTATTTCATATGTTTTTCGCAAGTTTTCTACGGAAGTCTGCGAACGGGACATCAGTTCGAGTGTGGACTTTGAATAATTGTGTATCTTCCGTTGAAACTCCGACGGTTCTTCTGCCATAAATTATGCTCCTTTTTAGATATTTTTGTTGGTCAGTTCCGTTTTCATCCGCTGAACCGCTTCTTCTTCCGTCTTGCTTGACATCACTATTTCGTGAATTTTGTCCACGTTCTCTTTTGAAGTCAGCAAATTCATAATTAGTTGCATTGTGGACTTTGAGAATGTACGAATTTTCTGTGCGTATTCCGTTTCGTGAAACATAAAAATCCTCCTCCACCATGGACGGTCTTGCTTTTTGCCGCAATCTATCTTGTCACTCAAATATACACAACCAAAAGATTGCCGTTCTCATCGACAACCTTGCTATCTTTGAAAAATTCGAGTTGCTTTTTTGAAAGTTTGCGACCTTCTGAATCGGTTGCATTTTCTCGCAAAGAATGTTTTACTCTGCTTTCAGTTCCTTTTTCATCCGCTGAACCGCTTCCTCTTCCGTTTTGCTGGACACCATGATTTCGTGCGTTTTTCTCCAGTTTTCCTTTGAAAGTACCGAAAGAGACATTAGTTCGAGTGTGGATTTTGAATAGTTGCGTATCTTCCGTTGAAATTCCGTTTGCTTCTCTTCCATATATAAAACTCCTTACATTCGACAAATCGGTTTCGTTGTCGAAACTTATTTCAATCACCTTGCTTATATTGTAAGCATTCTTCTGCCCATCTGTAAAGACTATTTTGTTTTTTATTCCGTTTTCGCCGACGGCAATCATATAATCACCGCAACTTGTTCGCAGATAATACTCACATTTGTTTAGTTTTGTGCTTTCACAAAACACTTTCGTTTTTATTGTTTTCTATGTCCTCTTCGCACGCAAATGGAAAATGCCTTGCGCTTTCCTTTGCTTTGCTCGCGGTCAGCACCGAACGATGGTTCGACACGCGGAGCGTGTGGCTGTTTTCAAAAAACAGCCTAAACCCACCCTTTCGCACCATACAAAAAAGCACATCTTGCGATGCACTTCCTTTCCGGATAGGTGGATTCGCTCAACAGCGTAGCGCGCAAGTTTACTTGCATAAGCGAAGCGTGCAGACCGAAAGGTGGTTCGACACGCAGAGCGTGTGGCTGTTTTCAAAAAACAGCCTAAACCCACCCTTTCGCACCATACAA
>CAVBBF010000048.1:0-13794 GCA_963593735.1 Phascolarctobacterium succinatutens | reverse complement strand
AGAGGGAAAGAGGGGGTGCTTCTATTTAGAGTTCACACCCCACACTCTTGTAGAGGAAGAAAACACACTCTTGAGGAAGGGGGAAACTTTAATTTAAAATTCACACTACACTCTTGTATATTACGTGTTCCGTCTTCGAAATTACTATTCGTAACCATTATAAAAATTGTAATGCTAATTTCAATCATCAAATAAGACCGTCCAAACAGATGAAGAATAAGAAAGAGCCGCTCTCACAGACAGGAGCGTACTTGTCGTACGTGACTGTTTGCGAGAGCGGCTCTACCGCAGTTATTCGCTGTTTGGTGCGATATAAGACCTCGATAAATCGATGAATAATGCGAAAGGCACGGCTTAAATCAAAACCCAACGTACATAAGCGTACGTGATTTTGAGGCAAGCCGTGCCTGACAAAATTAGTCGCGATTTAGCGAGGTCTTATTTGATTATTGAAGGGTTCCAGTGGGGATCCGCATCATACCCCATAATCTTCACTGCCGTTGCGGCTACATCGGAAAGTCCGAATGCGCCGTCTGCGATTTCGCAATCGTAGTTGTAAACGATGAACGGAACGGGATTGAGCGAGTGTGCGGTACGCACGGAAATTACGCCTTTCTTGTTCTTTTCGAGCATCTCGTCGGCGTTGCCGTGATCGGCGGTGACGATGAGCGCATAGTCGTGCTTTTTGACGATTGGAAGAAGTCTTGCAAGAGCGAGATCGACCGCTTCCACGCCTATTCTGGTTGCGTCGAGATTGCCGGTGTGTCCGACCATATCGCCGTTTGGATAGTTGCAACGGATGAAGCCGTATTGCTCGGATTCTATCGCTTCGATAACCTTGTCGGTGACTTCTGCGGATTTCATCCACGGACGTTGGTCGAAAGACACTTTGTCGGAAGGCACTTCTTCCCAAACTTCGAGTTGGTCGCTGAATTTTTCTGAACGGTTACCGTTCCAAAAATACGTGACGTGACCATACTTTTGCGTTTCGGACACCGCATAGGATTTCACGCCGTGATTGACGAGAAATTCGCTGAGTGTATACTTGATTTGCGGCGGTTCGACGAGGAATCTCGTGGGCAAATGCAAGTCGCCGTCGTATTGAAGCATACCTGCGTAAAGCACTTTGGGCATATTGCCTCTGTCGAAGCCGTTGAAGTCGGCATTGTCGAACGCCATAGAGATTTCGATGGCTCTGTCGCCGCGGAAGTTGAACAAAATCACGCTGTCGCCGTCGTGCATTGCGCCGACGGGTTGACCGTCCTTTTTGATGACGAACGCAGGCAAATCTTGGTCGATAACGCCGAGATTTTCGTTGCGGTAAGTTTCGATGGCTTCGGTTGCGCTCGCAAATCCTCTGCCCTCGCCGTAAACGTGGGTGTAGAATCCCGCTTTAACCATATCCCAATTTGCGAAATATCTGTCCATCGTGATGACCATACGCCCGCCACCGCTTGCTATGCAGGCGTGGAAATCGTCGTCGCTGAGTTCCGCCATAGCGTTTTCAAGCATATCGATGTAAGTTAGCGCGCTCGTTGCGGGAACGTCTCTGCCGTCAAGCAATATATGAGCGAACACTTTCTTCACTCCGTCGCGCTTTGCGCCCTTAATCAAGGCGATTAGATGTCCGATATTGCTGTGTACGTTGCCGTCCGAGAGCAAGCCGATGAAGTGCATTGCGCTTGCGTTTGCAACGCAGTTGTTTTTGAGTTCTTGCCACGCGGCAGAGTTGAAAATATCGCCGCTTTCGATGGCTTCCTCAACGAGTTTTGCGCCTTGCGAATAGACTTGACCGCAACCGAGCGCGTTGTGTCCGACTTCGCTGTTGCCCATATCGTCGTCGCTGGGAAGACCTACCGCCGTGCCGTGCGCCTTGATATAAGTGTTGGGGCACTCTTTCAAGAGCATATCCAAAGTCGGCGTATTTGCAAGCGTAACAGCGTCGCCAAGTCCCGTTTTCGACTTTCCGACGCCGTCCATAACAACCAAAACGAGTTTTTTCATAGTTATATCCTTTTTGTTGTAAGTTGAATTTTTATACGGTTAGATTGCCGATTTTGCGGCACGTTATGCCACGCAAAACTCGGCAATCATTTTTTTTGAACGCTAAATTTCAGTTGGTGTTGAAAACTTAGTAGTTGACGACTTGCGAGAAATCGACCGCTTTCAAAGACGCGCCGCCGATAAGTCCGCCGTCGATTTCGGGCATAGACATAAGTTCTTTGACGTTCTTGGGGTTCATGCTTCCGCCGTATTGAATGCGAACGCGATTTTCGGCGCACTTGGGGCAGTAAAGTTCTGCCATGGTTCTGCGGATGATTGCGATTGTTTCGTTTGCAACTTCCGCCGTTGCGGTTTTGCCCGTACCGATTGCCCAAACGGGTTCGTATGCGATGACGATGTTGTCGAGTTCGTCTTTGTCGATACCGTCGAACGCGCCCTTCGTTTGACGAACGAGCACTTCTTCGACCTTTCCGTTTTCTCTTTCTTCGAGAGTTTCGCCCACGCAAATGATGGGTTTAAGACCTGCCGCAAGAGCCGCTTTTGCGCGAGCGTTGACGGTTTGGTCGGTTTCGCCGAAGTATTGACGACGTTCGGAGTGACCGATGATGACGTATTCAACGCCGAGTTCGACGAGCATTTTTGCGGAAATTTCGCCCGTAAATGCGCCTTTTTCAGCCCAGTGTACGTTCTCTGCGCCGACTTTGATGTTGGTGTCTTTTGTCATTTCGACAGCGGTTGCAAGGTCGGTGTACGGCGTGCAGATAACTACGTCACATTGCGCGTCCTTAACGAGCGGCGCAAGGTCGGTGATAAGCGCCTTTGTATCGGCGATGGTGTTGTTCATTTTCCAGTTTCCTGCGATAATGGGTTTTCTCATAATATACCTCGAAAATTATTTTTTTGTTTGTTGTGCGTTTGCACGCCTTAATTATTTAATCAAAACGTCCCCCTTCCTCAGGTGTTTCCCCTACCGTCGTTCCCCCTCTGCATTCTTTGAGGGAACCCACGACGTCCGCTTCGCGTGGGGCAACACTCAGCACTCACATAGAAGGGTATCGTCCTCGACTTATGCCACTCGTTCACGGGCGAAAAAATCCACACTCGCCCGTTCACTTGTACAATCCGTCAAGTTCGGCGTTCGCTTCCTCGCCGCCTTGCGGCTCGCGTTCCGTCCTCGAAAAACTGATGTGGCTAAATCAAACTGATTTTGACACAGTTATTCGTCAATTTGCACTGTCGTTAAGGCAGGCGATGCCGGGAAGAACCTTCCCCTCAAGAAATTCAAGCGATGCGCCGCCGCCCGTCGAGATGTGGGTCATCTTGTCGGCGTAGCCGAGTTGTGCGACTGCCGCTGCGGAATCGCCGCCGCCGATGATGGTGGTTGCGTCGGTTTCTGCCATTGCTTTTGCGACTGCGTTTGTGCCGGCTGCGAGTTGCGGATTTTCAAAAACGCCCATAGGTCCGTTCCATACGACGGTTTTTGCGCTCTTGACGGCAGAAGCGAAGAGTTCTTGCGTTTTCGGACCGATGTCGAGTCCTTCTCTGTCGGCAGGAATGTTGAAACTGTCGTAATATTCGATATCGACGTGAGCATCGATGGGGTCGGGGAATCCTGCGCAAGTTGCGGTGTCGACGGGAAGATAAATGGTCTTGCCGAGCGATTTTGCCTTTTCAAGCATCTTGTTGCAGTAGTCGATCTTTTCGTCGTCGACGAGGGAAAGACCTACACTGCCGCCTTGTGCTTTGATAAAGGTGTACGCCATACCGCCGCCGATAATGAGCGTGTCGCATTTGTTGAGAAGATTGTCGATGACGTTGAGTTTGTCTGCAACTTTTGCGCCGCCGAGAATGGCAACGAAGGGCCGGACGGGATTTTCAACCGCGTTGCCGAGGAATTTGAGTTCCTTTTCGATGAGGAAACCGCTTACGGCGACGGGTGCGAATCCGTATTGAACGATACCTGCGGTGGTTGCGTGAGCGCGGTGTGCCGTGCCGAATGCGTCGTTGACATAGATGTCGCAGAAGTCGGCGAGTTTTCTGCAAAGTTCCTCGCTGTTCTTTTCCTCGCCCGCGTCGAAACGAGTGTTTTCCAAAAGCACGATTTCGCCGTCTTTGAGAGCCGCGACTTTATTGTGCGCGTCGTCGCCTACGAGGTCGGTTGCAAAGGTGACTTTGCCGGGGAAATGCTCTGCGAGTTTGTCCGCAACGGGTTTCAAAGTGAACTTCTTGGGATCGTTTTTGAGAGCCTTTGCGATATATTCGGCTTTTGCCGCCGCTTGTTCGTTTTCGGGAAGCGCTTCGACAGCCTTTTTCTCTTTCTTGTTGAGACCGAAGCCTTCTGTGAAGATGTTGTGGGGCTTGCCCATATGCGAGCAAAGGATAACTTTTGCGCCGTTGTCGACGAGATACTTGATTGTGGGAAGCGCGCCGTTGATACGGTTCTCGTCGGTGATTACGCCGTCAACCATAGGAACGTTGAAGTCGCAACGAACCAAACACTTTTTGCCTTTGACCTCTACGTCGCGGATTGTCATTTTTGCCATAGATATTCTCCTTTAAGAAAATTGATTTTTAGAGATTTTGGCTAAAACCATTGAAGCGTGCTTGCGCATACGCAGTGTGCGCTTGCGCCTATGCGCGTATCAATACATTTTTAGCGATAGATAGTATAACACACGCGCGAAAAAAATTCAAGAAAAATATAGACATTACGCATTTGAAATCCTCGATTAAGTTTTGCCGCTTCTTAGAAAAATCCTCGCCGCTAAAAACGTGCGACTTGCGACACGCTATGCAAACGTCTCACTCCTGCTTGTCTAAACACTTTTCGTGTTTTATTTTTCTCGTTGCGATTGGGCATATAATACATATCGTGTTTTTCAAACCGCTTTTACAATAGAAAAACGGCGATTTTTCGCCGTTTTCCGCATTTTTATTGAATATTGCAACACATATCGTATTTTATACCGTTTTGCCGAAATTCGACAAAATCCGATTATTTTTCAAAACTTCGTGAGGTGTCCTTCGCAAAGCAGGTTGTCGAATCCGAGATGTCGCATACCCTCGTACACCACGATTGCAACCGAGTTGGACAAATTGAGAGAGCGAGCCTCTTTGACCATAGGAATGCGCATTGACATATCATAGTTGTCGTGAAGCAGTTCTTCGGGAAGTCCTCTCGACTCTCTGCCGAAAAACAAGAAATCGTTTTGCGAAAAACTTGCCTCGTCGTAGCGCAACTTTGCTTTTGTCGAGCAAAAATAAAAGTGTGGCGTTTCCCCGTCAAGAGAATTGTCGTCAATATGCCAACTCCCGTCAATTGCCTTATGAACTCTGCCCTCTGCGTTTTTCTCGAAAAATTCTTCGAGATTTTCGTAAACGATAAAATCCGTCAGATGCCAGTAATCGAGTCCCGCTCTTTTCAAAGCCTTGTCGCTTATATCGAAACCGATTGGTTTTATCAAATGCACTTTGCACCCCGTTGCCGCCGCAGTGCGCACGATGTTGCCCGTGTTTTGCGGTATTTCGGGTTCCACCAAAACAATGTTGAACGCCATATTTCACTTCCTTTTCTGCGACAATGATAACACTTTTTTCACTTGCTTTCAAGCACAAACGAAAACAATCGGGCGGCATAGAAGGCAAAATGTCTCGCTTTGTACAAAACACGTCTTACGCCAACGAATCGTCTTTCGCAACATGCAACCGCAAATATGTATATAATGTTATATAAATAGGTGATGTATTGTTTTAATAATGCGCATTTGCGACTCTTTCCCTTGACGGATTGCCGCTCTAACCTTATACTTTACTAAACTTGGTGTTACCGACTATAACAACGCATGCACGCAAAAAAAATCTTTCGTATGTTTTTCGCGTGCCAAAGGAGACCTCCGACATGCTCGGCGAAGGACAGAAACAAAAATTGAATTTCAGACAGACGCTTGTCATCGCAACAATGCTTTTCGGCTTGTTTTTCGGTGCGGGCAATTTGATTTTCCCGATATATATGGGCAATCTCGCGGGCAAAGAAGTTTTTGTCGCGTTGATAGGTTTTTTGATTACGGGCGTCGGGCTTCCTCTCTTGGGCGTTGCGGCGATAGGCATAAGCAAAAGCGAAGGTCTTATCGAACTTTCAAGCAAAGTCGGCAAGGGCTACGGGATTTTCTTCACATGCGCGTTGTATCTGACGATAGGTCCGTTTTTTGCGGTGCCTCGCTGTGCGACCGTTCCTTTTACCGTCGCCGTCGAACATATGCTCGGAAGCGACGTCAACGTTCAGGGCGCGCTTGCGATTTTCAGCGCGGCGTTTTTCATCGTCGTGCTTGTCTTTTCGCTGTTCCCGGGCAAAATTCTCACTTGGGTGGGGCGAATTCTCACTCCGCTGTTTCTCGTTTTTCTTGCCGTTCTCGTCATCACCGCTCTTGTAAAGCCTATGGGCAACGTGTCGGACATACCTGCGCAGGGCAACTATGCGGACAAATCGTTCACGACGGGATTTTTGGAGGGCTACAACACGTTGGACGCTCTTGCAAGTTTGGCATTCGGCATCGTCGTAATCGACGTTATTCGAAAACAGGGCGTATCCGAGCCTACTTCCGTTGCAAAAAGCACTCTCAAATCGGGCGCATTGAGTTGCGCATTTATGGCGTTGATATATCTCGGCGTTGCGCTTGTGGGCGCACAAAGCGGCGCATTGTTTACGGGCGCGTCGAACGGCGGCGAGATTTTTGTCAAGGTCAGCAATTACTATTTTGACAAAGCAGGCATAATCATTCTTGCAATCACCGTCACTCTCGCCTGCCTGAAAACCGCAATCGGTCTTGTCACGAGCGCATCGGAAACGTTTGCAAAACTGTTTCCGAAATTCATCCCGTATCGCGCTTGGGCGGTCGTGTTCTGCGCGATATCGTTTTTGGTGGCAAATCTCGGATTGACGGCAATCATCACATATGCGATTCCCGTGCTGATGTTTTTGTATCCGCTTGCGATAACGTTGATTTTGCTCGGTCTTTTCGGCAAAACGTTCAAAAACCGACGCTGTATATACGTTTCGACAACTGCTCTAACCTTGATTGCGGCGATATTCGATTTCATTGCCGCGCTGCCGTCAAACGCAATCGCTTGGCTTAAAGCGCAACCCTTCATCGATTTTATGAAGGCAAACTTCCCGCTATACAAATTCGGTCTCGGATGGCTTATACCCGCATTTGTCGGGCTTGCGATCGGCATAATTTTTGCGCTCGCGACAAAAAAACAAGCCGCTTGGAAATACGACATTGCAAAAAACGAACAAAGCGAGTATATACGCGAATGCGCTACAATATCGAGCGAACAATAAAGGCTTTCCCTTGACGGCTTGCGACATTTGCAATACAATATTCTTATGAAAAACGAAAAAAGTAAACTCCAAAAAGACCTTTCAAAACAACTCGCCTTGTCAATCACTCTCACCGTTTTGCTCCCTTTGGGTGTCGTGCTGACCATTGTCGGCGCAACGAAACTTGAAAAAGGCTCACTTTTCACGGCGATTATGGCAATCGGTATTGTGTTTGTCGTGTTGGGATTTTACGGCTCGCCTATAACTTGGTCGCACTACTCGCTCAAAAAGAAATATCCGCGCATTATCGACGCAATCGAGCGCGAAGGATTTAGAGATTCAACCGAGATTGCAAATCACCTTTCGATGCCGCAAAAGGACGTTGTCAATGCAGTGCGCGTGTGCGTGGACAAGCAATATCTTTGCAACTACACAATCGACGGCACAAAAATTTTGCCCATTAACAATCGCCCCGACGACATAGGCATGTACACCGTGCGCTGTCCGTACTGCGGCGGCATAACCGAAACGAGCAATAATCTGCAAGTCAAATGCGAATACTGCGGACGTATGTTGGATGTAAAAAAGAAATAAGAAAACACAATAAGCAAATAAAAACTCGACATTCAAAAAGCACTCTCAGGAGTGTTTTTTTTGCAATAATCGCTGTTCGATAGTTTTCTTATACGACTTCAGTCTCACTTTGCTCACCTGCAATGCGCTCGTACACGTCGCTGTCAAAAGTTTTGTCAATCATTTTGTCGTTTATGAGCATCATAAGTCTGCCTATACCGACAAAAAGCAACATTCCCACCATAAGCACGATGAACATCAAAAAGTACGCAAGCGGATAGTTTACGTCGCCTTTTGAGAATATCGACCAGATAAATTCGGGACGATAGAACGGATAGGGATAAAAGTGCATTTTTCCCACCGCGCCTCGCATTACGGAAAAGAGCGAGTACGCAAACGGATATATCGCAAACGCCCACACGGCTTTGTGATTCGCGCGCTTGTTCGTGAAAGGGAAAAACCACAATATCAGCATAATCGGCGGGATAATCATATGAAAATACACTTGAATGAAACTGCTCATTGCGTGATAGGAATCCTGCCATTTGAACGGCGGCGTAAATCCCATCGGAATCCCTGCGGTGTAAACGAGACCCGTCACCAAAATGTAGGTTGTTGCCATTGCGCCCACGAGCGGATTGTATGCGACCTTTTTTGCGCCTTTTACGCCGAGCGAGGCAAGCCCCGCGCAAATAAGATACACATATACAAACACGTTCGATTGAATGGTGAAAAAGGACAAAATATTGAATTTTCCGTAATCTACGGGGCTGAATTTTTCGTCATACTCGAATTTGTAGCAGCGCAATCTGTGTATGATAATCAAAAGTCCGAACACGCCGAGAATCATCAGCAAGATTCCGACAGCCTTGTTCTTTGCAAGTTTGCTTTCCTTGTACATAACGCCCCTTATCTTCTACGAATCGACGGCATATCGCGCCGATTCGGACGGTAGAATATATATTTATATTATCATTTATCGGGGAAAAGTCAATACGCACTTTGAGCGTGCGCATGCACTTCGAGCGCGCGTCCCGACAAATTTCAAGCGGTGTCTATTTTTGCTTTGTACAATCGTTCGCCAATGATTTTTCTCAAATACTGCAATTCTCACTTCAAACGGCAACGGTTTTTTTGTTTTTATGCCGTTATTAAACAATATTTTATACTTGTGTGTATTATTTCTCGTATATGGTATAACGTGTTGTTGACTGCAATTTTGAGGCATATATAATATGTGTAGAAAACAAACCGAAAGAGGTAACAAATATGAAAAAATCAACAACTATTCTATGGTTTTTGGCAAGTATATTGATGATTGTGGCAGGCATCGTTTGTTTCTGTCTTCCCGTTGACACGACAATGTCCTTGCTTGCATACGTCGTCGGCGCAATCGTGCTTGTGATAGGCATTGTGGAAATTGCCGGATTCTTCACCACGGCGAGATTCGTCGGTGGCGGCGCATTTCTCGCAGACGGCGTAATCACAACCATTCTCGGCATCATATTGCTGGCAAACGAAGGCGTTGTGGCAGGCTTTTTGCCCTTCATCTTTGCAATGTGGTTCATCGTTGAAGGCATTTCGGAATTGTCGCTTGCAATCTCGGCGGGCAGATGCCACGTTCCCTACTGGTGGGCGCTTTTGATACTTTCTATACTTGAAATCATCTTCGGCTTCCTCACCTTCTTCGACCCCATCGGCGGCGCAATCTCGCTCACGGTTATGGTCGGCACGTTCCTCATCGTGCACGGCATTTCGATGCTCGGCGACTGGATTGTCGCGCTGCGCGTCAAAAAGTTCTTCAAAGGCTTTTTCGGACGTCCTGCGGTGTACAACGAAGGCGATATGGACGAATCTCGTTGCGACGATCAACGCTAAACAAAAAAACAATTCATTTGATTGTTCCTAATAATTTTCCCCTAACGAAAAAAGCACTCGACGAGTGCTTTTTTCGTTATCTAACCGAGTAAAATACAAAAGGATACAAAAGTGGATGACGACAAAACGATAAAAACGAAAACCGCAGTGAAACTGCGGTTTTCGATATCGTATCGTTTGAATGTTCGATAATTTTGACTTTCGATTATTCTGCGAGATAGTCGCGGCATGCGTCTTCGAGCGCACGGCAGATTACAAATGCGTCTTCGAGATCTTTGCCTCTGACCATAACGCCGTGATGTCCCATAAAGCAAGCGGGGGCATCGCCGATTGCGGTGGAAACGTTTTTGACAAGTCCGCTCGTGCCGGGAAGCGCCGCTTTTGCGCACGGAATCTCTTTGCCCAAAACGTCTTGATACTTTTCGGGAACGGGCATCGCCTTGCCCATTGCCGCGAGGATGCATCCGTAGAACGGGTGCGTATGAATGGTTGCGGTGATTTCGGGGTTGCCTTTGAGCAAAACTGCGTGGATACCTTTTTCGCTGGTGGCTTTGTTTGTGCCTGTCCATTCGAGAGTGTCCATATTGACTTTTGCCATTTGTTCGGGTTTGAGCATAACGTAATCGATTCCCGACGGCGTTGCGAGCATATATTGATCGTCGAGTTTTACGGCAATGTTGCCCCAAGTGCCTTGCACGAGGTTTTCGTCAAGAAGTCTTACGCCTGCGTCTTTGATGTCTTGCGCGACTTTCTTTTCCTCATCGGTGACGACTGCGGATGCTCTTTCCTCGCTTTGTTCCTTTTCACCGCTCTCGGCAGCCTTTTGCTGCTTTTGGTTGGTTTTGGAATATTTGAGTTTGAACACGACGTGTTCCAAAAGTGCGTTAAACGCGCTCATATGTTGCGTGCCGCCCTTCTTCTCTGCAAGGATTTCGGCATTGCAAGCCTTGTCAAGAACAAGCGTTGCGGTAAAAACTTCGTCGAGAGTGCGTCCCGTCACGACCGCGCCCGCTTCGGGAAGCAAGCAGCAATTGCGCTGACCCGAAAGAGCCGCAACCACGTCGGAAGCGACGTTCTTTTGCGCGCATTTGATGGAAACGCCGCAAACCTGCGCCATATCGTCGAGGATAGGCATAAGCGTTCTTCTCTTTTTGGAAAATTCGACAGTGCTGTCGCTGTCGACGATTGCCGCCGCCTGCGCCTCTTTGTCCTGACGGATTGCGCAGAACAGGATAACCGCCGCCGCGCGGAAGTTGCCTTCGAGCGTTTCGATGTTCTTGTCGTTGACGAAAGCCAAATCTTCTTCCTTGAGGTCGGAATAATTTATTCTCGGACGAGTGACAACGATGCCGTCCTCTTCTCTGACCGCGATGTAACCGCTTTGCAAATATTTCTTTTCCGCGAGCATATCCGCGTATTTTTTGATGTTTGCAACAATCAATTCGTTCATACTTTTCTCCTAACTCTGCCGCGCACGCACGGCAGTTATTATTGCTTTATCGATATTATATCAAACGAGGAAGAAAAATCAAGTCATTATTTTTGCGGCAATACGGATAAAACCGCAATTTCCGTCGTTTGACTGTTCGTATCGCAAGGCAAACGAGTTGCCTTAAAAAAACGTCGGCGCACGTCTTTGTGCGCCGACGATGTTATCGCTTAGTGAGGTTTCTTTTCGAATCTTGCATTGTCTTCGCATTTTACGACTGTCTTGAACACGTTGTCGAAGCGGCGAAGTGCCTCGTCGATGATTTCGTCCGTGTCAGCCATAGAGGTGTAAAGACGGCTGCCTGCCAAAGTGACGATTCCGTTTGCCATATACGCTGCGCCCATTTGCTCCATAGCAACCTTTCTTCTGAGCATTTCGGGTTTC
The DNA here is from genome assembly GCA_963593735.1 of Phascolarctobacterium succinatutens. Lineage (GTDB taxonomy): Bacteria > Bacillota > Clostridia > Christensenellales > CAG-917 > CAG-475. The sequence goes on along the minus strand of CAVBBF010000048.1, from coordinate 2,146 downwards.
TTTTTGAGCATCGGGATGACGGAGCCGAGCAAGCACATATTCGAGAAGTCGTAACTCATTGCGCCCGTGCATTCGAGGTGGACGATGCTGCCTTGGTTGTAGACGACGTAAGGAAGATTGTATTTCTTTACAAGCGCTTTAAGACCTGTTGCAAGACGGTCGCCCGCTCTGCCTGCAACTTCGCAAGCGTTGTTCTTTTCGATTTCGCAGATTGCGAGGTAGCCTGCATAGGAACTGAGCGGGTTTGCAGCGAGAGTGCCGCCGACGTACGCTTTCTTGCCCATACCTGCAAGGCCTGCCGCCATAAGGGAAACGTATTCTTTCTTGCCGCCTACGCCGCCTGCCGAAGGATAGCCGCCTGCGACGATCTTGCCGAATACTGTGAGGTCGGGATACATATCTCTGCCCGTGCCTTGGCGTTTGAATTTGACGACTTTGCCGTCGACGAGTTTCTTGTCCTCGATAATCCAGGGCTTGCCGTTGATGGTGACGGGTTTGTTGTCCACTTTGTAGCCGTATTGCTCGTCAAAGAAGTAACCTGCAGCGCCGTGAATGCCGACTCTGAAACCGGTGACGACTTCGTCGAAGATGAAGAGCGCGCCGTATTTCTTTGCAAGAAGTCTTGCTTTGAGGTTGTAATCGATGTCGATGGGACGAGTGCCGGATTCGGGACCGACGGGTTCAACGATGACTGCCGCCGTACCGCCGCGCAAAACGTTCTTTTTGAGCATTGCTTCGAGCATCGCGAGGTCGTTGGGACGAACTTCGTCGGTTGTGCCGTAGCAGTTGGGAATACCGTGAGATTCGAGGAATTGACGGCTTCCGGGGATCTTCAAGCCGTAAACCATTTGATCGGACCAGCCGTGATATGCGCCGCCGCATTTGATGACGCGTTTATTCTTCGTCGCGCAACGTGCCACGCGGATTGCCGCCATAACGGATTCCGTACCAGAACCGAGCATACGGAACATTTCGCAAGCAGGCATCAATTCGCTGATTTTCTTTGCCAAAAGAAGTTCGCCTTCGTGGAAAAGACCGGTTACGGGGCCGCAGGTGTTGAGAAGTTCGAAAACTTTTTCTCTGACCGCCGGGAAGTTGCTGCCCAAAATGGTGGGGCCGCCCGCTTGAAGGAAGTCGATGTATTGATTGCCGTCACGGTCGTAAAGATATGCGCCTTCCGCTTTTTCCATACACATCGGGAACGGGAAGTTGAACGCGAGGTTGTGTTGAACGCCGCCCGGGATGTACTTCTTTGCCTCAGTCGTAATTTCTTTTGACTTTGCGCATTTGGTATCGAAATGATTGAGGATGTCTTTGAGAGAGTCTTCCGATACGCAATAGATCGGTTGATCGGTCAAATTCTTCAATTCTTGATTGATTTGCTTTGCATCTTGCCATTTGGAAATGCCGTAGCCGTTTGCCATAATTCGCCTCCGAGATTTTTAGGTTTGATATAATTATACCAAAGCCGAAGCGGAAAGTAAATACACAAAATGTGCGAGTAAACCATACAAAACCGCGTTTATGTCAAATACAAAACAAAAATCGTAAACTGATTCAAACTGTAAGTTTGAGAGTCGAAAGTGCAAGGTTAAAAACGCTCTTGTCGTACAAATATAAAAAAAAGTATTGCAAAGGGCGTTTTTTTCGTCTATAATGTGAGTACAATCCCCAAGGAGGACACAAAATGAATAAAGCAGAATTTATCAAAGCAGTGGCAGCAAAAGCCGACCTTTCCATCAAGGACGCAACCGCAGCGGTAGACGCATACGCAGCGGTCATCGCAGAAGCACTCAAAGCAGGCGACAAAGTTGCAATCGCAAACTTTGCTTCCTACGAAATCAAAGAAAAAGCAGAAAGACAAGGCTTCAACCCCCTCACGAAGCAACCGATCACGATCGCAGCAAGCAAAGCACCCGTCGTCAAATTCGGCAAAGCGTTCAAGGATTTGTTCAACTAATTGTTTTGATCTGAAATTAGCATAAAAAAGCACCGTCAGCGACGGTGTTTTTTTATAGTTTTGTACGATTAAAAAGTTTTGTCAGCCTTTGCACGCAAGCGGATATATTCAAATCTTCCGCAACCCAAACACAGTTTGGATATCACCCGAGCATAGCGAGGATATCACCGTTGCGACAGCAACGAT
>CAVBBF010000047.1:0-14155 GCA_963593735.1 Phascolarctobacterium succinatutens | reverse complement strand
ATAGGGGCATTTCTCTCATTATGCCACTTCGCCTGCGTGGCGGCTTCGCAACGGAATGCCACGCATTCTCGTACTACACGCACAAGGGTTCCCGCACGTCAAAAACAAGCGAACTTGTGTTTGAGTTATATGATGAAAGAGCAGTTTTTGGCGTGTGGGACGAGGAACGCAAAGCACAAAGGCGAACAATTGCAACTTGTTGCGGTTGGAGCAAATGGGCTTGTGCGTGACGAAAGCTCGGCGCTCCCTTTTCTCGCCGCCTTGCGGCTCCAATTCCGTCTGCGAATAGAAACATAACGTTTATAAGAACGCTTCGAATGAGTGAGCGTTAAAAAAGTCCGCGATATAATAGCGGACGGCGGTTTTTATCTCGGCTACGAATAAGCACATTCCGTTAATAAGTACACCTTGAATGAGTTTGCGTTAGAAAGCCCGCTCTGCAATGAGAGCGGACGGTGGTTTCATCTCGTCTTCGAATTAGCACATTTCGTGTATAAGTAGCCTTCGAACAAGTTTTCGTTTCGGGTGTGGGCGTTGCCCACCCACAATTATTCATTATTAATTATTAATTATTAATTATTGGTTCCCTCGGGTGCGGTAGTGCCGTTCTCGCTTTGTGTTCCGTCGGGAATAAGGGGTGGATTGAGGGGCGTGTCGCTAGGCGTGTCGTCAGATTTGTCGTGCTTGTAGGTAAGTTTCAAAAGCAACGGCGTGAGGAGGGAAGATACGATGATCAATATCAGCACAAACGGCATAATCGACGCGTCTACAAGTCCGCTGTCAACGCCCTTTTGCGTGCAGACAAGCACGACTTCCGCTCGAGCCATCATACCGATACCCACGCGCAGACTGTCCATAAACGAGTATCTGCAAATGAGCGAGCCGAGTCCGCAGCCAAGCACTTTGCCCAAAAGCCCGGCGGCGATAAACGCAAATCCGAATCCCACGATTGCCGGCGAAATTGCGCCGAAATCCGCATTTATGCCAATGCTTGCAAAGAAAACGGGAGCGAAAATCATATAGTTGCTGACCTCGACTTTTCTGTCGATATAGCCCGATTCCGAGAGGGTGGAAAGCATAATGCCTGCCACATATGCGCCCGTGATGTCCGCAACGCCGAACCATTCTTCCGCAGCGTACGCAAAGAAGAAGCACATCGCAAAACCTATGATAGGGATGCGCCTATGGTGTTCGGGGTGGCGTTTGAGGTAGTGTTTGAGAATCAAGTGAGCGACGATACCCACGCCGATTGCGGCGGCAAAGAAGCCTATCATCTTTCCGATTGCGATGCCGATTCCGTCAAGTCCGTTGCCTTTGTCGAGGGATATGAAAAGGGATAGAAGGATGATGCCGATGATATCGTCGAGTATGGCGGCGGCGACGATTGAAGTGCCTGCTTTAGTGTTGAGTTTGCCCAGTTCTTTGAGGGCTGCGACGGTGATGCTGACGCTGGTTGCCGCCAAAATCGCGCCGTAGAAGAGGTTGGTTATGACTTGGTGTTGAGTCATATCCTTGAATCCGCCGTTGAATGCGGTCGCAACCAAAAATCCGAATCCGAGAGGGAATAAAACGCCCAAAATCGTAATCAATACGGAGGGAAGCCCGCTTTTTTTGAACTGTTTGAGGTCGGTTTCGAGCCCTGCGGAAAACATTATGAGGATAACGCCGATTTTGGCAAGGAAGGACAGCCCTTCCATAGTGCTGTCGGTGAATACGGTTTGGTTGGGGATATACTTGATGAATCCGAGAAGTATGCCTGCAATCAGCATGCCAACCACTTGCGGAAGTCCGATTTTCTTGCCCAAAAGCGAGAAAAGTTTGGTGCAAAGAAGTATGAGTGCAAGCGGTAGCAAAATCTCAAAATATGCGATTGCTGATAATGTTTGAGTGAACATAAGTCACCTCCTTGTGTCGAATCGAGCGTTCGTTCGACGCAACGTGGTTTTTGGGGGAGCAAAACTTGCAAAACGGTGCAATTTCGCTCGCTAAATCAATGTTATACGCTTTGTTCGAAATATAGTCAAGCGAAAAACAAAAATTAAAATACGCTTAAAAATTGTGGCAAAAAACACCGCTTGACCACAAAATATGGTTTTTAATTGACAATATAGGTTAATATTGATACAATGCAAAGGAATATTGTGTACGCGCACGCAGCGTATTTGTGCACTACAGAGTGCGCGTAAAGAGGAAAGATGGACTTTTTGTCGTTTCTGACACAAGCAGCGGATTGCCTTGTCGGCTTTGCAAAAACATTTGCGGGGCTGTTGGCTGCGCTTATCCTGTTTATGATGGCAAGGTTTTTGCCGAATCGTATTCGCAGGTATTTTTCGGCGTGCGCCACGATGGTGATTGCGGTTGCGTTGCTGAGGGATTCGTTTCATCAATTCTCGTTTTTCACGTTCAGGACGACTTTTGTCAACGTGGCGATAGCGTGCCTTACGGTTTTGACGTTTTTGTTTTTCGTCTACATTGCGACCTACATTGCTCGCGTCAACGCCACACGCTCTTTCCAAAACGTGCGCCGCGACATCAAATGCGACTCTCGCATCGTCAAAGGTTTTGCGTTGAGGAACGACGGCATTTGCGCCTCGAACGCTTATTTGAGCATTTCACCCATTCGTATTCAATGATTGCTTATTTGTTTTGCACAGGCGTATTCTCGCTTGCGCATTTGCGCGCGTATGCGTGCGCACACAATGGGCGTATGCCCTAAAAACTCGAAGGAGAACAATTTTTATGCTTAAAGTAGAACACTTGAAAAAAACTTACCCAAAGAGCGACAGAGTCGCGGTTGACGATATATCTTTTGAATTGCGTCCGGGCGAAATTTTCGGATTTCTCGGACAGAACGGCGCGGGCAAATCCACGACGATAAAGTGCCTCACGGGCATACTGCCCTTTGACGGCGGCACGATAACCGTCTGCGGTCACGACATCGTGAAGGAGCCGATAAAAGCCAAGATGGAAATGGGTTACGTTCCCGACAACCATTCCGTTTACGAGCGTCTTACGGGCAGAGAATACGTCAACTACGTTGCAGACCTTTACAAGGTTTCGGCACTCGTGCGCACCGAGCGTATCGACCGCTATTCCAAACTGTTCAAACTCGAAAACGCGATCGACAGACAGATCAAGTCGTATTCGCACGGTATGAAACAAAAAATCTGCATCATCGCCGCTCTCATTCACGACCCCAAACTTTGGGTTCTCGACGAGCCTATGATGGGGCTCGATCCGCAATCGACTGCGGAAATCATCTCGTATATGAGAGAGCATTGCGCAAAGGGCAACACGGTTTTCTTCTCGAGCCACAACCTCGACCTCGTGAAGAAACTCTGCCACAGAGCCGCAATCGTCAACGACGGACATCTCATCGACATAATCGACCTTGCAGGCAACGAAGCGAACAAAGCGAACCTCGAAGAAACCTTCTTCCGCGTTACGGGAACGTACGAGGAGAGGTTGTTTGAGGACTATATCGCGCAAGAGAGCGCGGATATGCGCCCCGAGTTGCCCCCTCAAAACGATGACGAAATCGTCGTCGAGGAGGAAAAGTGATGGAAAAAACCGCATTTTCTATGCAAAGCGTGAGAACGCTTTTCAGGCTCGACCTCAAATCGCGATACGGCATATCGCAGAGTACGGGGCGGTTGAAGAAACTTGCGCAAGCGGGCAATTCGCTGTTCTTTATCCTCGTTTACGCCGTGCTTGTGACAGGCATATATTTTCTCAGCAACGTGTTTGTGACCCGTTCGGGATTGCGAATCGAGTTTTTGGTTATCATCGCAACGTTCACCATTACGCTTGCAACCATAATTTCGACGAGTACGGTCATTAAAAACCTATATCAGAACGGCGACAACGAAATGCTGTTGCGCTTTCCCGTCAGCGGCAAAGAGATTCTCGTTGCAAAATCCATATACTGCTATTTGCACAATCTCGTCACTTGCTTGCTTACTATGCTTCCGTTCTACATTGCGTTCGGAGTGGTGACGCACGCAGGCGTGGGCGACTATTTTGCGTATATCGGCATAGTGCTTTTAAGCACGCTTTTGCCTTTCTTCATCGCAAACATCATCGCGGTGCCCGTTATGAAGGTGCTGAACCTTGTCAAGAATCAGTTTCTTTTGGTGCTGATTTTCACGATTATCGTGATATGCGCGGTGTTTGTGCTTTACCTCGTGTCGCTCAGCAACGTTTTGGAATATCTCAAAGATTCCAATCAAACGATATTCTCGGCGGATATGATTGCAAGATACCAGCACTTTGCGCAAAACGCATATCCTTTCAACTGGTATGCCGAAATCGTGAACGGAAGAAAATACGCAGGGCTTTCAAGCGGTCAGTACGCATTGAGATTCCTCTATATGATTCTCCTCAACGTCGCGTTCGGCGTGGGGGCGTACTTTGTGACCACGAGAGAGTATTACAAAACCATTCTCTACGGAATCGAAACGCAAAAGGCTTCTTTCAAAAAGAAAATCAAGGACGTGCGCCGTCCGGTGTGGTACGCGCTTTTCAGACGTGAGTTCTACCTCATTTTGAGAAGTTTCAACTATTCGTTCCAGTACTTCGCAATGGCGTGCGCCGCTCCCGTAATGGTGTTTTTCTGCAACAGACTCGCAGCCACAATGGGTACTGAAAGCGTGGGCGCGAGCATTATGCCCGGTCTTACGCTTATGGTTATCGTCATATTTGTCACGATTATCGTGTCGTTTGCGTCCACTTGCATATCGAGGGAAGGCAACTGCTTCTATCACACCAAGATAATACCTGTAAGTTACACAAATCAGATTCTCGTCAAGTTTTTGCTTTACACGTTGACGGGTTCGCTTTCGGTTGCGCTCTCTTGCGCGGTTTCGGGCGGATACTACACGAGCGAGGCGGGCGGACATCTTCTCACGCCGCTTGACGTGGGCGCGATTTTCGGCATTGCGGAAATGCTCGTTTTGTCTCTCACTTGCCTTAGTATGATTGCGGACATCAAGTCCCCGACGTTCAACGTGTCGGGCGACGGCGAACTTGTGGCGGCAAACAAAAACGTCGCGCTTGCGCTCATCGTCGGCATCGTGACGGCAATCGCATACGGTCTTTTCACCATGCTGTTCAGTTTCTTCCCCTTCTCGATAGGCTCGGTGCAAGTCGGCGGAAACATGAACGCGATATACCTCATTTTGAGCGTCATAACCATTATGTTGCTTGCAGGTTCGCTTGCGGGGCTTTTTGTCAACCTCAACAAGCGTTATCAAAAGATAATTCCGTGACGGAGGAGGATTGCTATTATGAAAAAAGTTATGGTAGGCATTTTGATTCTCATCCCGATTATCATTCTTCTCGTCGTCGCGATGGTTTCATCCATTGTTTCGGCGCAAGCGCACATTGCGGTTGAAAATATAGAATTAAAGTATAAGAACTCGGACAGAACGATATACGAACTTACGCTCGATCTAAAAAACGTGGCGGGCAAAGAAGTGAATCTCAACGACTATCTCGACGTTGTCGTTTCCCCTCAAAAGGCTAACAACTACACCATAGAGTGGAAAATCTCGGGCGATATAATCTACACCAATACGGAGTATGAGGAAGAATACAATCAGTATATTAACAATCCCTCGTCGAGCGCGAAAGTGTGGCCTGCGGCGGCATTTGTCGACGAAAACGGCAACGAAGTGTCGACAAACACGACGGGCAAAATCGTCTTCGGTTCCTTTTGCACTTTCACGGTGCAGGTGGTTGCCGAGAGCGTCAGCAAAACCCTCAGCGTAGAAGTGGTCGGATACGATGTCCAACGCGTCGATTTGCGCGCGCAGAGCGGCGAGGGCAAACTCTCTATCGGCGAATCCGTTCGTATTCTTCCGTCCTACATGCCCATTAACAGCATCGTCAACGACAGCAAGTGGACAAGTTCGAACACGCAAGTGGCAATCGTTGATCAAAACGGCGTCGTGACGGGCGTGGGCGAAGGCAAAGCAGTCATATCGCACGGCGCAAAAGTGTTCTCGAGCGGCGCAATGGTCTACGGCACTTGTGAAGTCGAAGTGAGCGCAGACGGCGCAAGCGTGCGCTACGGCAGCAAGGTCGTGACAAGCAGATCCACGCTTACGCTTGCCGAACTCGGCATAAGCGACGAGGCTGTGGCAGTGAGCGGCTGCACCGTCGAAAGCGGAGAAGTCAAAATCACCGCAAACAAGGCGGTTTTGAGCGCAAACGGCAAGACGTTTGAAATTGAAAAGTGCGGCGCGGACGAAATTGTCATAAACAATAAAGACTTTTACGCATACCGCGACGACGGCTACGTTTTGGCGGTGGGCGAGCATACGCTCAAACTCTCTGCCGTATGGGCGGATATGACAAACGAAACCGTTTTGACGAACGTTTCGTGGAAGTCCGACAACGAAAGCGTTGCGACCGTCAATGAAAAGGGCGAAGTCAAAGGCATTTCGAGCGGTCTTGCAACCATAACCGCAACCGCAAACGGAAAGAGCGCGAGCGTGACGATAAACGTTCAAAACAAACTCGCTTCCGTGCAACTTCGCACCTCGCAAGCCTCGCTTGCCGTAGGTCTTGCAAGGGAAACGGTGTTCGCAAGCCAAAGATTCCTCAATCCCACAAACGTCAAAAACGACGATACGAAGGTTGCCAACAGCACTTTCATAGTCGTGAAAGGCGAGCCGGAAAACGCCACCGCAAAAGAACTCGATTTGTTCTATTCCGCATTCAACTTCGAAGTTGTAGAGGGCGGAGAGTATGCGCATTTCGATCAGACGGTGCGCAACAAACTCGTTTTCAGCGACGACGGCAAGGCTCTTGAAGGCAAGGGCAAGCAGGGCATAAAAGTCAGGGTTAGCGCAAAATATCCCAAGTACGAGGGTATGAGCAAGTTCACCACGCAGGAAGTGACAATCAACGCAATCTACGGCGTTGCGGTTGCAAGCGTCGACGAACTTGAAGTCGCAACAAAATATCAACGCGCCTATGCAGAAGAGGAAGACAACGTCATAGAGGAAGAAGAGGTCGATCGTTTCACCATAAAGGATACCACATACATCATCATCAACAACGTTGATGCAGTCAAGACGTATGCGGTTTGCCTCGAGGCTGATTGCAATTATGGTGACAATTGGGACGGAAGCACAAAACTCGACACAGCAGACGAAAGAGTCAATTTCTATGGCGATGTGTACGGCAACGGACATATGATAAGCGCGGCACTCGGTCAACTCGACGGCAGCAACAGACTTGTGCGTATCTCGTTGAGCAACGTGACAATGAGCAATATAACGCTGCGTGCAAACACAATGACGATGTCTGAAGAAAAGGATACTGTTTCAGGAGTCGATGTCAAAGTGTTTGACGAGTTCACGGGCATTGCAATGACAATCGGCAGCCACGAGAATTGGGATATGTACAGATTGAGGAATGTCAATATCGAATATTCGATCATTGAAAACGCAACGCAAGGCGTGTCGACTTATAATGCGGATGTGTCATACACAGGGTGCATAATCCGCAATATGACAAAAATAGGTATGTATCTCAGGCAGTCGATGCGTGAATATGAAGGGTATATGTATCCGCAATTCAGCCGTGTCAATTTGCGCAATGTGGTTTGTTCAAACACACTCGGTTCGATGATGTCGATATCATATGAAAAATATACAATTGACGGTGACAAAAATTATCGCTTTGTCGAAGGAAAATTGAGTGAAGACAAGAGCGGTGAATTGCGTGTCAAAAACGAGGAATACTTTAAGAAGTATTTCTATGACAAGGGGTACAATTGCATTGTCAATCAGACGGGATTTATGCGTGCGTACAACTGGCAAAAGGTTTCAAACGCAGGTCTCATAAAAACAGGAAATGACGGGATTGATAATTTAATTGGTGTAATGGCAGGCGCGGTAATTCGTGAAAACTCGGTATTCAAAGATTACGTTTACAGCAAAGGCGAAAAAGACGATGAGATGGTTTCCATTGCATTCATTTGCGTAGGCATCTCTATGGACGATTGGATATTGAATGAACCGACATATTTGCAACTCAGCATGGCAGAGGACGAGTTTTATGTAATCGACACACGCACCATCGTGCCTGAAGGCAGCACCTCTGCACGATTGGCGGCGCAGGCTGTCAGCGCGCTTTCAATGAAACTGTACGGCTACAAGACCACCGCAACGGTGTCGCCCACGTCAACCTACGTTATAAATGACGCGTTCATTGCAAGTTTGCACACTTGATGCAAACCTCCGACATCGAGCAAAAAAAGCAAAAAAGAATCTCGCAAACTGCGGGATTCTTTTCGTATTTTATAGATTATTCTTCAAACAAATCTTCCATAGTGCAACCGAGTGCTTTCGACAACCTGTACAAAATATCTGCTTGCGCTTTGTTTATGTCGTTGTGGCGTTGCTCGTACATTTGGATATTCCGTATCGATACTTCCGATATTTCCGATAGTTGTTTTTGAGACAAACCTGCGGCTGTGCGAATTCTTTTGAGATTCGTATCTTTTTTCGATTTTCCGATATAGTCGTTTGCAACGTCGAAAAACTTGGTTATGTCTGCTTCGTGAAGCGTGTCGTATAATTTAAGCACTCTTTCGATAGGGAATGCTTTGTTTATATCGAAAAAAGAGATGTTTTTGTAGTTTTGATATTGAGCCAATGCCCAACCTGCCCAGTAAAATCGAGAACGATTGAAAAACGGCGAAATTTTAAGCAAGTCGCCGCCTTGCATATTGCCGTTGACAACTTGATATAGCAAATCTATTGCGGAATATCCGACCAAAAATCGCGGATTTCCTTTTTCGATTTGTTTTGCCACTTCGGAAGATGCAAAAACATTCCAAAAGACGTTAGGGGAATATCCGTAGGACACCGCATACTCGAACATTGTGCCGAGATTTGTTGCAACGCTGTCTAAATATTTATCGTCGTAAGATTTCATCGCCGTTTTTGAGTCCTTGTCTTATAATATCCACTACGAACAAATCGTCCGAGATATTGTTTTGTTTGCGACTGTCGGAATACGCAGTGCTTGCCTTATGGTCGCGACTGACGCGTTTCACATAGTACTCGTCGCATTCTGCAACTTCATAATTAACAAATTTTATTTTGTCGAAAGCCTTTTGCGATTTTAACACAATTTGAATTCCCAGTTCGCCGAGTTGCATTGCTTTGGCAAGTTGCTCGACGGAAATTGCGTTGTTTACAAAGTCTTTTGCAAAACTGAAATAGGAGTCGTCCGCACGATATCCGACAATAATGTCATAGTTTTCCACATCGATGTAAAAGTTATTCAAAATATAATCTTTCGCTTGCAGAGAAATGGGACTGTTAACGTCAAACGTTCTGAATTTCAATAGAATTGCAATCCAGTTGAGAATCGAATATTCATTTTTTCTCAAATCAAAAACGCTATATTCGTTCAAATCGAGTTCGTATTTATTCGCATAGCCGTTTGTTTCGTTATTAGAGCAAGCCCATTCTTTTGCAAGTTCAATGTTTTCAGTGCAGTATAAACCAAGCCCGTAATCGTTTCTTACGTTTCCTTTTCCGAATTCGGGTTTCTCGACTATATCTTTTGAGCCGTGATAAACAATCATTTTTTCGTACCATCCTTATATGAAGTGTATCATTAAAATGTCAGTTTGTCTATATATTATGCCATAAAAACAAAAAAAGTATCATTAAAATGATATAAATTTATAAAAAAAGAACTCGAATGTTAATTTCGAGTTCAATTTTAGCAGATTATTGATTATATAGTTTGGTTGTCCGTTTTATCAGAACGGGCGTTTCGAGTAAACTGCGACGTAATCGACGAGGAAGTCGATGGGGAAGGTGCCGTCGGGGTTTTTATCTACGCCGTTTGCAAACAAGAAAGACGGTTTTGCCGCTACGCCGTCGCTGCCGCCGATCTCGATGGAAAGGAACAAATAATCGTCTTGCACGGTCGATATCAACTTTTTGTCGGTGATCTCAAACACGAGTTGTCTGTCATAATAGAAGCGATAGTACTCGCTTGTCCAGTCAAGCCCGAAAGTGTGCCAGCCGTCATAGATGTTTACGTCCACGCCATCCACTCTGTCGGAGTTCACAAACTCCTCCTTTTTGAGATAGTTGTCGCCGTAGTCGCCGACGTGCACCGCGCATTGATAGGTGTCTTTGTCGGTGGGCATAACGCCTTTAAGTTCGATGGGGTTGTAGTAGGGCGATTCCATAATGTCGATTTCCGCGCCGCACACACTGACATCGCTTGTGGGATTGCCGTTCATCATACCTTGCGGCATAAGCCAGAACGCCGCCCAGATTCCGCTCGCTTTGGGAAGAAGCACTTTCGCCTCGAAATAGCCGAAGTGGGTTTCGTAGTTGTTCATTGTGTCAATCGCGCCCATATAGTACTTGCCGTCCTCTTTTTTTACGGTGCGAAGCACGAGGTTGCCGTCTTTGGTGAAGGCTTGGTCCTTGTCCCAGTAGCCGCCTCTGCGCAATTCGTGATGTACGTTCCAAACGCTTGTGTCGAGTTCGTCGTTGAAATCGTCGAAAAACAGCAATTTAGCTCCGTCCTTGTCGTTGCAAGCGACGAAGAAAGAGCAAGAAAGCGTAAGCACAAGCACAAGAAGCACTGCAAAAACAATCTTTTTGTTCATAATATCCCTCTTTTATTATATTTTTTTATGATTCTATATTATAAGAGAATTCGCTCAAAGTCAACGCAGAATGTGAAATGTGCGACAATTAATAAAAATATCTTGTCAAACACAGCGCTCCGTTTGCAAGCGGAATTGCAAAACGAAAAAGGAATGCGCTTGCATCCCTTTTATACGTTTTGTTATTCGATTTTCGTTGCGTCGTTCGGCAATTGTTTATTCGCTTTGACATTTCGCCTTTGCGCGGTTTTGATTCCGACGTTTTTTGATTAAGTTGTTTTGAAGTTTTTGCCTTTTGTGCGGTTTTGTTTTCGCTTCAACCACTTTGACGATGTGCCGTTTTTGAGGTGTGCGCTAATGCTTTCATGCGTTTTGCTTTTCGGCAAGCATACGAGAGAGGAAGGCTTTGGTGCGTTCTTCTTTCGGAGCGGTGAAGATTTGTTCGGGCGCGCCTTCTTCCACGATAACGCCGCCGTCCATAAACACGACTTTGTTTGCAACGTCGCGCGCAAACGCCATTTCGTGCGTGACCACAATCATAGTAAGCCCCGACTTTGCAAGTTCTTTCATAACTTCAAGCACTTCGCCCACCATTTCGGGGTCGAGGGCGGAAGTAGGTTCGTCAAAGAGTATGACCTCGGGCGACATGGCAAGTGCGCGAGCGATTGCCACACGCTGTTTTTGTCCGCCCGACAGTTGGCGTGGCTTTGCGTTGACGTACGCGCTCATTCCGACGAGTTCGAGATATTTCATCGCAACGTCGTTTGCCTCGGCTTTTTTCATTTTCAGCACTTTGCGCGGACCTATCGTGCAGTTTGCAAGCACGCTCATATTGTTGAAAAGATTGAATGATTGAAACACCATCGTCACTTTTTCGCGGTATTTGGGCGCGCTTTTGGTTTTCGTCACGTCCTCGCCGTGAAAATATATTTCGCCCGCAGTCGGCGTTTCAAAGAGGTTTATGCAACGGAGCAGGGTGGATTTTCCGCTTCCCGACGCGCCGATTATGCAAGTCACGTCGCCCTTGTCAACGTCGAAGTCGATGTCTTTTAGCACTTCGTGCGTGCCGAACGTCTTGCCGAGATGCCGCACTTCGATGACGGGCGCGGCGGCGCTTTCGCTTGTATTCTCGGTTGCGCTGTCGGTCGTGTTGCCGATTGCATTATCGTCGAGATTTTCGACATCTAACGAGACGTTTTGCACGTCGCTTGCGACGACGTCGTTTTGCTCTGTATACGTTTCGATTCGCGTGTCGTTCATATTTTTGCTCATTGTTCGTTGCCCCCTAATGCTTTTTTCTCGCGCAACATAGACTCTGCGTCCATATTTTGCGAACCCATAATCTGATAATCCTTTTTGCCGTCCATTTTCTTTTCGACGAGGCGCAAAATTCTGGTTATGGTGAAGGTGAGTATGAAGTAAACAACCGCGATGACAAGATACGTTTCAAAGGTTTGATAGGTGTTTAGAACAATGGTTTTGCCGTAGAAGAACAGTTCGGTGAAGCCGATGACGTTCAGCACCGACGTGTCTTTGATGTTGATGACAAACTCGTTTGCCACGCTCGGCATGATGTTGCGAAGCACTTGCGGCATAACGACGTTCCACATCGTTTGCGAGTGCGTCATGCCGATTGCCTGCGCGCCCTCGAATTGCCCTTTGTCTATGGATATGATGCCGCCTCTGACGATTTCCGCCATATACGCGCCCGTGTTTATGGACACGATTATAAGTCCCGAAATCGTCACGTCGAGGGTTGCGCCGTCGTTTAGCAGCGCAAAGCCCCAGAATATGACCATTGCCTGCACCATCATAGGCGTGCCGCGAAACACTTCGATGTAGGCGGACAAAAGAAAGTCGCCTATCTTTTTCAACGCTGCCAAAAACTTGTTTTTGGGCGCGTCGAGAGTGCGATACATGCCGATGAGAATGCCGATAAACAAGCCTACGATTGTGCCTACAATCGCAACGAGCATCGTGTATCCCACGCCTTTGAGTATCCAAAGGTAGTAGTTGGATATTATGTTGCCGACTCTTTCAAAAAATCCCATGGTTGTCCTTTATCAGTTGTTTTGCGACGACCATTTGATGGCGTTTTCCATCATTGCGTCGCGCTCTTGTTGGCTTATGTTCGCAAGCGCCTGATTGATTGCTTCCTTGTATTGAGAACCTTTTTTCATACCGATTGCGATTTGCGTGTCCTCTGCGCTCGCCGTGAAGCCAGTTGAGTTGTTCAAAAGTTTGACATATGTCAAATCGGGATTGGACGCACAGTCCGCAATCGCGCCCGGCTCTTCGGCAACATAGCCGTCAATGGTTTTTGTATTGAGAGCGTTGGTCATTGCAGGGAAGGTTTCCATAGGAGTCTTTCTCGTGTAGCCGATCGAGGACGCTTGCGCTTGCAACGCTTTGTCGTGGAAAGTGCCGTTTTGCGCAACCAACGTCGCTCCCGCAAAATCGCTCAATTTTGTCGCGGACGCGTATTTGCCGTCTTTTCTTACAACGATGACGAGGTTGCTCTCATAATACGCGTTTGAAAAATCGATTGCTTGAAGTCTTTCTGCTGTCGGACTCATACCCGCAATGATAAAATCGAGCGTTCCTGCCGTAACGCCGGGGAGCAGCGAATCCCATTCGAGTTTCTTTACGACAAGTTTTTTTCCGAGCGAATCGGCAATCTTTTTTGCAATCTGTATGTCATAGCCGTTGGCATATCCTTCGGCGTTGTCGATTTTGACCGCGCCGTTTGCGTCTGTCATTTGCGTGAAGTTGAAGGGGATATATCCGCATTCAAGTCCGACAACGATTGTGTCGCTGTCTTTTGAGTTGCAGGCAACCAAAGATACCGCGCCAAATGCGACGATCGCAAGCATAAGTGTTGCAACAATAACGATGGATGTTTTTTTCATTTTTCTATCTCCAAAATTGTGTTTCGTCGTCTGTTGCGGACAAAAAAATCCGCAATGCCAACAACATTGCGGATACAAAAATATCGCTCAACGTTGATAGCGCTCCACCTTGCGGTGACAGTACAACGCATATTCTGCGTTGTCCCAAGAGCGACCGTCCCAGACCGAACGTGCCGTTCTTTCGGCGGATTTTCCTTTCCCACCGCGGCGAAGTCTGCGCCGTCGGCTTGTCATAAAATCCGCACCTCTATCGAGATGATGGTCAAAGTTTATCACGGCAATTGCAGATTGTCCAGCATTTTGCGCGTATTTTTTAAAAAAAATTCGGCATAGCGACGCAAAACGTATCCGTTATCTTGCGCCAGTCAACGACGATAAAAACGATTTTTCGCAAGACAAACGTAAAAGAACAAAAATTGTAAAAACGCTTGTGTATATTGCAAAAATGATGTAATATATGTGAGAAAATCGGCAATCGGCGTGGGGTCATGGCGCAGTTGGTAGCGCGTTTGAATGGCATTCAAAAGGTCAGGGGTTCGAATCCCCTTGGCTCCACCAAAAAATATCGTACAAACTGTACGATATTTTTTTA
>CAVBBF010000046.1:0-14463 GCA_963593735.1 Phascolarctobacterium succinatutens | reverse complement strand
AAAATGCACCTCCAAAAGTTTTACATTTTTGTCCAACTTTTGGGGTGCACTTCAATCTGCGAGGATTTTTTTCAGTAAATTAATAATTAATAATTAATAATTAATAATTCAGGGCGGGGTAAAACCCCGCACCCCAAACAAAATCAAATTTCATCGTTTTTCATTTATAATTAATCCTTTTCAAGCAAATAATCCACACTTTACAAATATTTATAAAAATGTTACTATATAATATCATAAAATAATTGTGGGCGCGCGTTGCGCGTATGAGTATGAAATACGGCGAATTCAAACAGCATTTTCAAGAGGTAATGGACGGGCAGGCAAAATTTGCCCCCGTCTATATCTTGTGCGGTGACGACGAGTATCTCAAAGGCGAGGCGATGTCCTCTTTCAAGAGCATTGTCGACATGGAGTACGCCGACTTCAACTATTCGCGCTTGTCGGGCGACAACGCAATGAGCGAGGCGGTGGATTCGGCGTACACGTTTCCGATGTTCGACGAGCGCAAAGTTGTCGTTGTGAGGATTGAAAACGCTCCGAGCGAAAGCGACAAGGCTTTGTTTGAAAAGTACGTTGCCGACCCTTGCGAAACGAGCGTGCTCGTCATCGATTGCGACGATGAAACGGCAAAGGCGTTCAAGAGCAAAAAAGCGCAAATCGTCAACTGCTCTCGCCTCGACGATAGCGAACTTATTGAGGAAATCAATGCGATTGCGGCAAGAGCGCCGCAAAAGAGAATGGAGCGCGACGCGGCTTTGGAACTCATATCGAGAACGCAGGGCAGCATGGCTCGCATTGCAATCGAACTTCAAAAACTCAAATCGTACAGCGAGGGCGCAATCACAAAAATCGACGTATGCGAGATGGTGAGCGCAGACATAGATTTTCAAATCTACGAACTCGCCAACGCCGTCAGCGAGAAAAACGCCGCAAAGGCGCTCGAAGTGCTTGACGTGTTCTTCAAAAACGGTATTCGAGGCGTGACGATAATAAACCGACTTTACGACAAGTATCGCAATATGTTGCACGTCGAACTCAACAAGGGGATGTCCAACGACGAACTCGCAAAACTGCTCGGTATGAAAAGCGGCGCGGTTTACTTTTTGAGAAAAACGTCGGCAAACTATTCGCAAATGCGACTAAAACGTTGCGTGGACTATCTGCACTCTTTGCAATTTGACGTGCTTACGGGCAAGAGGGGAGATTTGAGCGCGATTCACGAGGCGATATTGCAACTGCTTGTGATTTAAGGAGAAAAAGATGCAAAACAAAATCGACAAAAAATATTACGTTTGGATATGGCTCGGGCTTATCTTTGCGACGTTTGTGCGCAACGTCTATCCCATATATCTCGACATCGAATCGATGGTTGCCGAGGCTTCGAGGCTCAGTACGTTGAGCGGCGTATTCTCAATCGTTTTCAGTTACGGACTTGTTCCTGCGGCTATGACGTTTCTTCTTGCGCTCATCCTTTACTACATTTCGGCGCGCCGCCATGCAAACTACGTTTCTCGCAACGATTTTTGCTATTGGACGATGATTTTCACAGCCGCCGAAAGGTTGTTTGTGGGTATAATCGAGAGTTTTGCGATTCTCGATGCAAACGTGTATATCGTCACGTCAACCATACTCGACGCATTGCTTTTGCCTGCGTCCTATCTTGCGATGTTCCTTTGGATTTTTGCAAAAGGATACAAATTCAATCCCGTCGAAAAGCGCAATTCGTTTGCGATTTTGGCAGCGATTTATATGGTGTTTTACGGATTGGGAGTGCTTGGCGAAAATCTTGCCATAGTGTTTATCGGCACAGACAAGCAACTTGCAAGCGAACTTTCCGAGTTGTTGTCGCAATGGGGCTACGTTGTCGGCGCGATAACAACCCCGATTCAAACCGTGTCGAGCGCGATTGCTATATGCGTGTTCTTTGCGTATCTTGTGGCGGTTATCGTACTTTCCGTTCTGTTTAGAAAGCAAGCCGATGAGTTTAGAGATACAGACACGCGAGAGCAGTATTTCGAAAAACACCCCGTCGGCTACGGCTACGACCGCCGCGACGACGTGTCGGACACTTTCGACGAGTTTGAAAGACGTCACGTCCACAAAGAAGACGATTCAAACGACGATTCCGACCACTCTTCGGGAAGCGGAAACGTGTTTGACGAGTTCGACATTTGATATCAAATATAAATTTACCTAAGAAAAACATACTTAAACTTCCGCAAAAACTGCGGATTGCGAGGGATATATGTCATACAATTTTGCCCAATACGCACAAGGGATCAACTTGTACTTCATAATCGATATGGTCATTTTGGTGACCGTGTTTGCGATTATGTTGAGTTTTTTCGTGTACAAACGCAATATGAAAGTGTTTTTCCTCTTGCTGCTCGGCGCAGTGCTCGATGTGCTTGTCAACGTACTGTCCGAACTGCTCGGCGGAAACATTCTGGCAATCTCCAAATACGTTATGCACTTTGTGGTGGTGTTCGACATAGTTGCGTCTTGCGTGGTATACCAGAACGACTTGAAAAACCTGTTCCAAAAGGTTTCGACGGCAAAAGGTTTTGAAACTCACAACAGCGACGACGAACTTCGAGACGCAACCGCCGAAATACTGACCGCTTGCCAAGATATGGCAAAACAAGATGTGGGTGCGATAATCATCATCGACAGCGCGGGCGATATCCACGACAACATTCTCGACACCGGTACGCGCCTCAACGCAACGCTCAGCGCGCCGCTTTTCGAGAGTATTTTCAACACAAAAGCGCCCCTCCACGACGGAGCGGTTATCGTAAGAGGCAACAAGATTATTGCGGCAGGTTGCTTTTTGACGCTCACCCAGCGCAACGTCAACAAAGAGATGGGCACAAGACACCGCGCGGCGATCGGCATAACCGAGGACACCGACGTGCTTTCCATCGTCGTCAGCGAGGAAACGGGCATCATATCCGTCGTCAAACACGGCGAAATCAAGCGGTATATGACAATGGACAAACTCAAAGACGAAATCGAGGACGCATACGGCATTTCCCCGACGGCAATCGCTTTGAGAGAGGCGCACTCTTCAAGAAAACTCGGCGGAAAAATCCGCAGAAACGGTAGGTTCAAATGAAAACTATAAGAAGTTGCGACATACTTGTGCCGCACAATTGTGATCACCCAAAATGGTCGGTTGTCGCGTGCGATCAGTTTACGTCCGAGCGCGGATATTGGGAAAAACTCAAAGAATACGTTGGCGATTCAAACAGTACGCTCAAACTAATTTTTCCCGAAGCGTACCTCGAAGACAGTGACAAAGACGAGAGAATAGACAATATCAACCGAACGATGAAAGAGTATCTCGACGGCGGCGTTTTCAAAACTTTGAAGGATAGTTTCATCGTATGCAAGCGCACGACGGCAAGCGGAATATCGAGGCTCGGAATCGTGCTTGCGGTGGATTTGGAGGACTATTGTTTCACTCATCCGTCAAATGCTTACATACGCTCAACCGAGGGCGTCGTTCTCGACAGAATACCGCCTCGCCTCAAAATAAGGCAGGACGCACCCGTCGAACTTCCGCACATCATGCTTCTCATCGACGACAGAAAGCACTCGGTTATAGAGCCTATCTGGGCGGCGCGAGAAGGGCTTGAAAAGGTGTACGATTTCGACCTCAATATGGGCGGAGGGCACCTCGAAGGTTATAGAATAGACTCAAAAATCGTCATCGACGCGTTTGAAAAATACGTCGACTCCGTGCAAAACCTTTACGGCACAGATAAGAACGATTTTATATTCGCAGTCGGCGACGGCAACCACTCTCTTGCAACGGCGCAAGCGCACTGGAATCGCATAAAAGAGGGATTAACCGACGCACAAAAGGCAGTTCATCCTGCAAGATTCGCACTTTGCGAGGTTGAGAACTTGCACGACGACGGCATAGTTTTCGAGCCGATTCACCGCTTCGTGTTCGGCGTAGGAGAGGACTTTGTACGCTATATGCAAACAAATCTTTCGGGCGAGAAAGAGGTCAAAGCGTTCGATAAAAACGGCGAGTACGTTTTGAGGGTCGACCGTATAGGCGCAAAGGCAATAAAGGATATTCAAAACGCGATCGATGAGTATCTCAAACTTCACGGCGGCTCGGTGGACTACATTCACGGCATAGAACACCTCAAAGACGTTGCCTCTCGCAACGACGGCGTTGCAATCGCTATGCCCAAGATTGAAAAGGATGAATTGTTCGACTACGTCCTAAATAACGGCACTCTCTGCCGCAAGGCGTTCTCCATGGGCGAAGCGGAAGAAAAAAGATATTATTTCGAAGCAAAAAAGATAAAATAAACCATAATTCGCCGATGTCCAACGAAAGATTCGGCGCATAACATAATATAAGGAACAGATATGAAAGTTTGCAAATTCGGCGGCACTTCTATGGCGAACGGCGAAACAATTTCCCGTGTGATAGACATCATAAAAAGCGATCCGCAAAGAAAATATATTGTCGTTTCCGCACCCGGAAAACGCAACAAAGCCGACGTCAAAGTGACGGACGCGCTTTATGCGTGCTTCAACGAAAAGACCGAAAAAGGCAACTGCACGCAATCTTTTGAGGTCATAAGAAAACGCTTCAAGGACATCGTGTCCGCTCTCGATCTCGACTTCGACATAGACACCGTTCTCGACGAAATCAAGGCAGGCATTGACAGTAGCGTGTCGAGCGACTACGCCGCGTCGCGCGGAGAATATCTCAATGCGCTGATTTTGGCAAAAAAGTTGGGATTTGAGTTTATCGACACCCAAAATATCGTGAGATTCAGCGGCGGAAAACTGCAAATGCACTATTCGCTCGATCTCATCAAACAGAAACTCGAGGGGGTGGAATACGCCGTTATCCCCGGATTTTACGGCTCCGATCAGGACGGCAGAATCACCACGTTTTCGCGCGGCGGCTCGGATATCACGGGCGCGCTCATTGCGCGTGCAGTCGGCGCTGACGTCTACGAAAACTGGACGGACGTCGACGGCTTTTTGACCGCCGATCCTCGAATTGTGGACAATCCCGAAATCATCGATTATCTCAGTTATCGCGAACTCCGCGAACTTGCGTATATGGGAGCGGAAGTCTTGCACCCCGAATCCATTTTCCCCGTCAGAAGCGTGGGAATCCCCATCAATATCAAAAACACTTTCAATCCGTCTCACAAAGGCACGATGATTGTGGCTGAAAAAAATCTGCCCAAAGAAAAGAAGGTAATCACAGGCATCGCAGGTAAGAAGGGATTTACCATCATCAATATCGAAAAAGATATGATGAATTCCGAAATCGGCTTTGGAAGGAAGGTCCTGTCCGTTCTCGAATTCGAGGGAATCTCGTTTGAACACGTTCCGTCGGGCATCGACACGCTTTCCGTCGTCATCAGCGACGAGTACATCGCAGGAAAAATGCAAAAGGTGCTTGCCGCGCTTCAAGAGTCCATCAACGCCGACAACATCGAGATTCACAGCGGACTTTCGCTCATCGCAACCGTCGGACACAATATGGCATCTCGACAAGGCACAGCCGCAATGCTTTTCACCGCGCTTGCCGATGCCAATGTCAACATCCGCATGATCGACCAAGGCTCGTCGGAACTTAACATTATCGTCGGAGTGGATACTTTTGATTATGAGCGTGCCGTCAATGCTATATACCAAACCTCGCTAAATCGCGCCTAAAACCTCGCTATTGAGCGAATAACTGCGGCAACGCCCTTTTGCTATCAATTCACGTACGCCTATGTACGTTAGGATTGCTATCAAAAGGGCGTTTTCTTGTTCTTTATCTCAATATCGAGGTTTTATGTTATAAAGAGGATTAAACGGTGCTTATAAACGGAATGTGTCAATTCGCAGACGAGATAAAAACCGCCGTCCGCGAACTTGCGGAGCGGACTTTTTTTAACGTACACTTATTCGAAGCGTACTTATACACGGTATTTGCTCATTCAAAGACGGAACACGAGCCGCAAGGCGGCGAGCCTATGAGCGCCGA
This sequence comes from Phascolarctobacterium succinatutens, assembly GCA_963593735.1. Taxonomy (GTDB): domain Bacteria; phylum Bacillota; class Clostridia; order Christensenellales; family CAG-917; genus CAG-475. The sequence goes on along the minus strand of CAVBBF010000046.1, from coordinate 8,441 downwards.
ACTTTCGTCACGCACAAGCCCATTTGCTTCAACCGCAACAAGTTGCAGTTGTTCGCCTTTGTGCTTTGCGTTCCTCGTCCCACACGCCAAAAACTGCGCTTTCATCATATAACTCGAACACAAGTTCGCTTGTTTTTGACGTGCGGGAACCCTTGTGCGTGTAGTACAAGCGACTGCGCCGTCTGTTGGCCACTGCCTGGCGCACAAAGCGCAGTGGCATAATGAAAGGACGATACTTTTCTATGTGAGTGCCGACTTCCCCTCTTGCGAACGATGTGTATTTTTGTAGAGAAGTGACGCAAGTTTGAGCAATAGGGGAAAGCCCGAAGGGAAGGGGTGATATGTTATTTTAGAGTACACGCCGTCAAACTCTTGCAGAGGAAGAATCTGCACTCATTAATATACGGATATATTTAAATCAACAAAAAAAGCACTCGTCGAGTGCTTAATTTTTTAGTAGTTTCTTCTGCCTATCAGATAGTCTACGGATACGCCGAAGAATATGCTCAGTTCAATCAACATGTCGTAACTCGGTTGATTGCGCCCGACTTCCCATCCCGATATCGTGGATTTCGACACTTTGAGATGCTCGGCAAGGTCCTGTTGTAGCATATTTTTCTCTTGCCTGAGAGATTTTAATCTTTCGGGGAAACAACTGTGCAGCATATCTTCATCCTTGATTTATTGTAGTTATATAATAATACACAATAAGTGTTGCTGTCAATTGTTGTTTTTGTTTTTGCGATTATTTATGTCAAACAATAAAACGAATATCGCTTTGAAAAAATCTTGCTCAAAAAGATGTAAACGGAAAAGGCGAAAAGCAATGCGCGGTTGATTTATCCGCGCTTTTGATGTACAATGAACAAGAGGTGCGTTTATGAAAGCGACAAAGGTTTTGAAAAGCGTTTTGTACTGGTGCGTTCAATGCACTTGGGGGCTTTTGCAAACGGCAATGGGGCTTGTATTGTTTCTCCGCTACGCTCGTTGCAAGCACGAGTTTTATCACGGCGCGATTCTCACCTATCACGACGGAAACTGGGGCGGCATATCGCTCGGCTTGTTCATATTCGTCAGCGGCAACCGTCCCGATGTATGGACAAAAGACGCTCGCGTTCACGAGTACGGACACACGATACAGTCGCTGATTTTCGGACCGCTGTATTTTTTGGTAATCGCGCTCCCGTCTATCGTATGGTGCAATTCAAAATCCCTTCACCAAAAGCGCATGAGGGGCGAACTCAACTACTACGACCTCTATTGCGAGAGCAGTGCAAACACGCTCGGCGCGCTCGCCACCAAAGAGGAAAAACCAAAGCGTGAGAACACCGGCGAGGAATTGAGAAGACGAGGTGTCATAAAGGACTGAAACTATGGAAGATATGTATTCACGCACGAAAATGCTTATAGGCGACAAAATCGAATTGCTCAAATCCGCGCGAGTTTTGGTGTGCGGAGTGGGCGGTGTAGGCGGCTACGTCGTCGAAGCGTTGGCAAGAGTCGGGGTGGGAACTATCGACGTTTTGGACAACGACGTGTTTTCCGAGAGCAACCTCAATCGTCAGATTTTGGCAACGACAGATACTGTGGGAAGACGAAAAACGGAAGTTGCGACAAAGAGGATAAAATCCATAAATCCCGACTGCAACGTCACGGAGTACGACCTCTTTTATATGCCCGACACGGCAAGCGAAGTGCCGCTTGAAAACTACGATTATATCGTTGACGCAATCGACACCGTGAGCGCGAAACTCACGCTCGTTCAACGCGCGAAAGAGGCGGACGTAAAGATAATTTCCTGTATGGGTACGGGCAACAAACTCGGCACGAATTTTGAAGTCGCCGACATCTACAAAACAAGCGTTTGTCCGCTTGCCAAGGTTATGCGCAAGGAACTTAAAGCAAGGGGGATAAAATCCCTCAAAGTCGTTTACTCGAAGGAAACGCCGCTCATTCCCAAGGACACACCCGAAGAAAAAGGACGGCATATTCCCGGTAGCATTTGCTTTGCCCCTGCCATTGCCGCAATGACCTTGGCAAGCGAAGTCATCAAAGACATAGCAAACCTATAACTCGCGCAATGCGATGTTTATAATGCCGAAATTGCAATATAAAGAGTTGAATCGCGCAATAAAACAATAATTTTGCAATCGACATTACGCAATAAAATCTTTACGAATGGACAGTATTTTTGACGGAAAACTTAATATAGAAGTGGCGGTCGCAAGCGGAATCGAAGCCGTGTGCAAGCGTGAATTGTTGCGGCTCGGCTACAATCCGAGCGGCGCAAATTTCGGGCGTATAGAGTTTTTTGGCGACTACAATGACGTGCTTCGGGCAAACGTGTTTTTGCGCACGGCAAACAGAGTGCGAATCGTCCTTGCAAAGTTCAAAGCGGAAACTTTCGACGAACTTTTCGACGGCATATTTTCTATGCGTTGGCAAGATATCGTGACGCGCGACGGGCGCATAATAGTAAATGCTAAATCCATAAACAGCAAGTTGTTTGCTTTGCGCTCCGTTCAAAGCATAACCAAAAAGGCGATAATATCCAAACTTGCAAGCACGCTCGGCGGCTCGTTTGACGAGAGCGGCGCAGTATATGACGTGGAAGTATCGCTATGTGGCGACGTTGCTTCGGTAACTCTCGACACGTCGGGAGAGGGATTGCACAAAAGGGGATACAGGACCTATCTCGGCGACGCGCCAATACGAGAAACCCTTGCCGCCGCTATGATTGAACTGTCCGTATGGAATCCCGACAGGGCGTTTATCGACCCGTTTTGCGGTTCGGGAACGATACCTATCGAAGCGGCGTTGATAGGACTCAACATCGCGCCGTGCATGAACCGCAATTTTGCATGCGAAAGTTTCAAAAACGTTCCGAACGTCAGAGATCTCGTACAGCAGGAAGCGCAGGACTCGATACGCGACAGAGTTTTGCATATAAGCGGATTCGACATCAACAAAGACGCTATAAAACTTGCTCAAAAACACGCCGAAAGGGCTGGCGTAAAAGACAAAATTCATATGCAAGTCGGGGATATGAGGGATGTTTCGTCACGCTTTTCGCACGGCGTTATCGTCACCAATCCGCCGTATGGCGAACGCCTTATGGACGAGGCGGAATTGAAAATATTGTACAGAGATTTCGGCGTAATGACGAGAAAACTCGACGAGTGGTGCGTGTATGCAATCACTTCGTACAGAGCGTTTGAAAAGTATTTCGGCGCGCGTGCCGACAAGGTACGAAAATTGTATAACAGCGAACTGGAATGCAATTTCTATCAGTATCTCGCCTCGCCGCCAAAAAAAGAACGACAAGCCGAAAGAACCCTGCGATAAATAAGACCGCAACCCGAAAAGTATTGCGATGTATTAAACAAAAATAGGCATAAAACGTCTTGCATAAGACAAAACATAATTTTCACTGAAATATCATTATCCGCAGTTTAGCGCATAAAAAAACAGAATAAAGTGCGGATTTGAGGAGTTATATGAGAGCGCTCATTCAACGAACATTCAAATCGAGATTGTCTGTGGACGGACAGCTCATAAGCGAAATCCCGTCGGGGCTTACCATATTTTTGGGCATTGAAAAAGGCGATACCGAAGAGCAAGCGGATTACTTTGCGCGCAAAGTTTCAAAACTTCGCGTCTTTCGCGACGAGAACGACAAGATGAATCTCGACATCAAACAAGCAGGCGGCGAGATATTGCTCGTATCGCAGTTTTCGCTTGCAGGCACGCTCGGAAAAGGCACGGGCAATCGCCCCGATTTCGGTCACGCCGAACTTCCCGACAGGGCGAGAGATTTGTACGAAAGAGTCACCGAGAAAATCCGCGAAGAAGGAATCGTTGTAAAGAACGGCGTTTTCGGCGCGCATATGTTTATCGAGCAAGAGCAAGACGGTCCGCTGTCGTTTGTTTTCGAGTGCTGAAAGTTGCTTATGATAAAAGTTATGTTTGTATGCTTGGGCAACATCTGCCGTTCGCCTATGGCAGAGTGCGTCGCAAGCCAAATGATAAAAGAAAGAGGACTTCGAGATAAAATCGAAGTTGCTTCGAGCGCAACGTCTTTTGAAGAGGTCGGCAATCCCATTTATCCGCCGGCGGTGAGAAAACTTAAAGAGGAAGGCGTTGAAGTGCTTGCGCACCGCGCCGTCCGCATTACGCCCAAAGACGCAAAAGAATTTGACTATATAGTTTGTGCAGAGGACAGAAATGTCCGAGCCGTAAAGCAAATCGTAGGCGACAGAGGCAATGTATGCCGTCTTTTGGATTTTTCGTCAAATCCTCGCGACATTGCCGACCCGTGGTGGACTGGCAATTTTGACGTGACATACGACGATGTATGCGAAGGCTGCGAGTGCCTTTTGAATCACATTGTTTCACACGATTTGCACTGAGATGTGATTAACTTCGATTGAGCGATTACAATGGAGTATAATCTTGCCGATGCCGTTTATATAAAGCCTGGATTTCTTCGATTGTGCAAAAACTACGAATGCAAAATTTTGTTGGTTCGGGTTGCATAAGGTTTTGATTGATTCTATTGAGCGAAAGCAAAGAGAATAAAATTTTCCCGACGAGGGTCGCATATCGCATAAAAAAAGCGACGAAAGTTTGGAAAACCCAAGCGGCAGTAAAAGATATCTTAAAGCACATGAAAATACACGATTAGTGTTATTTAGCGCGGTTTTTCGCTAATATTCTCCATAATTCGACATACTAAAGCACGATAAGTGCTTTCTATATAACAATTAACGACTTTGGCAATATACTAAACATAAAAATACGGAACGTGTATTATATTAAAAAGATTATGTGTTTTATGCTGCTTTGCGTCGATAATATGAAAGCCGCGTTTTGTTTTTTAACATTTGTAGTAAAAGCAACAAATTATTAAAATTGTCGGGTGTTACTATAAAAGTGCTATCTTTTTTGATTCTTATGTGATATAATCTACACAAGTAATAGTTATTAAGAGTTTCGCAAAGGCGTATAATTATTTGGGGGAAGTTCGCCGTCAATCTGTTTGTTCAAATGAAATCGCAATTCTCGATTCGTTTGCTGCGGAACTTCCTACGGAAATTTTTATGGCGGAAATTTGCCGTATCGGGACTATGCTGCTCGCCAAATATATATCGATTCAGAGGCTTTATGCTTAAACTTATAAATATAACAAAGGAGTACAAAGTTGAGGAAGAAAGCGTTCTTGCACTCAACAATGTTTCCATCGAATTCAGAAAAAACGAATTTGTTTCAATCTTAGGTCCTTCCGGATGCGGAAAAACCACACTTTTGAACATTGTCGGCGGTCTTGATCGCTACACGAGCGGCGACATTCAAATCGACAACATCTCCACAAAAGAATACGACGACGTTGATTGGGACACCTATCGCAATCGCCGTATCGGTTTCGTATTTCAATCGTACAACCTCATTCCGCATATGAACATCCTCAAAAACGTCGCAATGAGCCTCACTCTTGCAGGCATCGAAACGGATGAAAGGAAGGCTCGCGCCCTCGAAGCATTGCGAAAAGTCGGTCTCGAAGCGCAGGCAAAGAAGAAACCGAATCAACTTTCGGGCGGACAAATGCAACGCGTTGCAATCGCACGCGCCCTTGTCAACAACCCTGAAATTATCCTCGCCGACGAGCCGACGGGCGCACTTGACAGCGAATCGGGCATCCAAGTTATGGATTTGCTTAAAGAAGTCGCAGAGGACAGGCTCGTCATTATGGTTACGCACAACCCCTCGCTTGCGGAAGAATACAGCACACGAATCGTGTATTTGAAAGACGGCGAAATCGTTGGCGATACAAAGCCGTATTCGAGCGAGGACGAAGGAAGCGAAATCCTCGACGAAAAAGTTGACGACAACGTTGATGAAAGAATTGTCGAAATAGAAAAGAGCGGCGATGTCGAAATCAAAGAAGTCAAGGTTGAAAAAGCAAAGCCGAAAAGGAAGTCCTTGCGTGAAAGATTCCTCAAATGGAAGAAAGCGGACAAGGCAGGAATGAAAGTCGGCACGGCAATCAATCTTTCCTGGAACAACCTTTTGGCAAAGAAAGGTCGCACGCTTTTGACATCCATCGCAGGTTCGATAGGCATCATCGGCATCGTGCTTGTGCTTTCTCTTTCAAACGGCGCGTCGGCATACGTCCGCAGCCTCGAAGAAAGCGCGCTTTCAACCTATCCGCTCAAGGTTGAGAAATCTACCATAGACCTGTCCGTGTTTATGCAAGAATTGATGGGCTTTGGCGGTGGAAGTAAATCGAATAAAGACGAGATTGATGATGACAAGGTGACCATCGATTTGGTGCTTGGAAATCTTGCGCAAATGTTTGCCGAACAAGAAGGTCAAAAGACCAACGACTTGCACGCATTGAAACAAAAAATCGATACCGAATTCGACCACGACCTTGCGACGGTGAAATACAACTACGGCACGTCGTTCAACGTTTACGTTGACGACCCTTCCGATGATGCCAAAACGAAGAATTATATGAAAACGGTGCCTTACTCCGAGAATATGTATAGTTTGTTCGCTATGTTCGACAAACTGTTGGGAGGGGGGTTGTCCGATCCGAGCAAAACAATCCCGATTATGGGCTCGGACATGACAATACTGCAGGCAATGTCATATTTGTCGGGAATGTTGGGCGATCCTTGGGCGGAAATATCCCAAAACACCGCGCTTGTCGACGCTCAATATGAAATCGTTGGCGGCAAATGGCCCGAAAAAGCAAACGAAGTTGTTGTTGTCGTAAACGAGGACAACACCCTTTATGACTATCAACTCTTTATGCTCGGCTTGAAATCGAGCGCAGATCTTATTGACCTCCTTAAGGATAAAGAAGATTTTGCTGCCGAAGAGTATTCAATCGACAGGCTTTTAGATCTTGAATACAAAATACTGACCAACGTTGACTACCTCGACAAAGTGGTTGACGAAGACGGCAAAGTCAAGACAAACGCAGAAGGCATCGAACTTTGGACAATGGGTGAAAAGAGCACTTTGAATAGAACATATGTGACCGATCGTGCAGTCAGATTTGCAGACGGCACGAACACAGTAAAAGTGGTCGGCGTGGTGCGTCCGAAGAAGGGTGCGATTGCAAGTTCAATCGGCGGCGTTATCGGCTACACCAAAGCGCTCACCGACACGCTTCTTACACACTCGCAAAATCACGAAGCGGTTAAAGCAATGCAAAAATTGTATAACAATGCTGTTGAAGGTCTTGAAGAAGACGAAACATCAGCGTCATACAATAGTATTGTGGAAGTTTACTCTTATAACGGTTATGACTCAACTGCCGCTCAAATGAGCAAGGAATATAAAACCAAAATCGGCGAAACAGTGGGCATAGATCTTTCAAAACCGGACAGTAACGGGCATGCGGAAATTTTGCGAGAACTCGGATTTATCGACGAGGCATATCCGCAAAGTATCGAGTTTTATTGCGTGAGTTTCGAGGCTAAAGAGGCTGTCGCACAATTCCTTAACGAGCGTGACGTAAGTTATACAGACAGCCTTTCCACGATGATGGAATTTGTCAATATGATGGTCAACACCATCACCGGCGTGCTTGTCGGATTTGCCGCAATCTCGCTCATCGTGTCCACAATTATGATTGCAATCATCATCTACACTTCGGTGCTTGAACGCCGCAAGGAAATCGGCGTGCTTCGCTCAATCGGCGCACGAAAACGCGACATATCCCGAGTCTTTATCGCCGAATCCGCAATACTCGGCGGCTATTCCGGACTTATCGGCATCGTCTTTTCCGTCATAGTCTGCGTCATCGGCAGCGTAATCATCGAGTGGAAACTCGGCATCGAGAATCTCGTGTCCGTATCTTGGTGGCAATGCCTCGTCATGTTCTTCGTCAGTGTTTTGCTCAGCGTGCTTGCCGGGTTCATACCGTCGAGGATTGCGGCGAAGAAGGATCCTGCCATTGCTCTCCGCAGCGAATAAAACGCAATAAAACAGCGATTGACTGTGTCAAAGCCCCTCTGCTATCAACTCATTTACGAAAGTAAATTAGGGTTGCTATCAGAGGGGCTTTTCCTTGCCACTCATCTGTTTTATTGTGTTTTAGAAAAAACCGCAATATTTGGCGAATAACTGTGTCAAAGCCGTTTTGTTCACCCGTCACGTACGTCAAAGTACGTTAGGCGGGTTCACAAAGCGGCTTTTCCGTGTTCTTCATCCAAATATTGCGGTTTTATGAGTGTGTTCTCTACAAGAGTGACCGTCGCGTACCCTAAAAACACATATCACCCCTTCCCTTCGGGCTTTCCTCTTACTCTACATAAGTGCAGGGGTGAAAACTTGAATTAAAGCTTCCCCCTTCCTCACGTGTTTCCCCAACCGTCGTTCCCCCTCTGCATTCTTTGAGGGAACCCACGACGTCCGCTCCGCGTGGGGCA
>CAVBBF010000045.1:0-14944 GCA_963593735.1 Phascolarctobacterium succinatutens | reverse complement strand
ACGTTAACGACGGCGTAGGCGAGCAACAAATCGTAAAAACCGCCGACATAAAGACGAAAGCGAAAGCAACGCCGAGCGTTGCGATAAGCAATTTTAGCAGCACTCAAAACACAATCGAGTGCGACGTTGCATATACGGACGTTGACAACGTCGGCAACGTGACGGAAATTGCGCTTTACAACCAAGATACCAAAGTCAAGTCCGTGCCGTTTGCAACGCACGTTGCTTTTGACGGACTCGAATCGGGAAAAGAATACAAGGTTGTCGTTGCGTACAAATACGATTTGAACGACGGAAAAGGCGAACAAACGGCAACTTACGGCGACAAATATTCAACGCTTGTGGACAGCATTGTCGTGGACAGTCTTTCGTTGCTCAACAACAACGTTGTCAAACTCGGTGAAGAACTCAATTTGCGCGTGTATTTTACAAACAGTTCGGAAATCGAACTTACGGGCATTTACGTCAACGGACAAAAAGCGACGGTCGTTGGCGGCGATAGAATCGAAAGCGCAATTATCAAATTTGTGCCTACAACGTCGGGACTTTGCACGTTTGCAATAGACAGAGTGGACTACGTCATAAACGGCATTGAAGTCAATCAAGAAATCGATTCGAGCGTGGACGTCAAATACCCGATATATAAGGATATAAACTTGACGTATACGCCTGTGACAATAAGCAAATACGAAAACACGGGTGACGGCGTGTACATCAGTTTCGACAATGCGGACGGCTACACGATTTACAAAGTGAACGAAAGCGAAGATTTCGTCGTCGTTGCCGACGGCAAGATATTCACGCAAAGCATTTCGATTTCGAGCATAGAATACGGCTACGACAATTACGGCCATACAACGCAAAAATGCGCTTTCATGGTTGACAGTTGTATCGATTTTTACGGTGTCACTTGCTGGAGCGATATTCACAGTGTCACTGAATTCAAACGCATATACACCGTTGAAGATTTCTTTGCAATGACGGACGGATATTATCTGTTGATGAACGATTTGGATTTGAGAAGCACTCAAACCAAAGCGCCAATCCAACTTACGGGTATATTTGACGCAAACGGACACACAATACGCGGTTTAAGCAATGTTGTGGACACCTCAAAATCCGAGTATTTCCATTTGTTCCAAAGAGCTGATATCTACTCGGGCTCCCCAAACGGTTCTATCTACGACGCAACTTTCAGCGAATTGTACGTTAGCGTCAACAGTGCAAGCGACTTATATGTCAGCCCGCTTGGCGACGTGCAACTTTACAACTGTACGGTCAACGGAGATATCGTGGTGTCTGAAAATGTTAGTGTGTATGGACTTAGCATCGCAGACGATTCAACCACATATGCGCTCAACGTCACGATTGGCACAACGACGTCAACTCAAAAACATACGGCGACAAACACGATTGCAAAAAATACGCATATTGTCGAGCGCGATGACGTGTTCTATTTCGATTGCGATGGAGATAAAATTTTGTTACAGTATGTACCAAAATCAAATGGCGAAACTGCCACAACAATCGAATTGCAAAATGATGTAAAAGTGATAGCGAAGCATGCCTTCTTGAATTGCAGTGGTTTGACGAGCATAACAATTCCGAACAGCGTGAAGGGCATCGGCTTTGGGGCTTTTGATTATTGCAGTGGTTTGAAGAACGTTTACATAACAGATATAGCAAAGTGGTGTGCAATTAGTTTTGAGAATGAATGTTCAAATCCTCTAAATTTGGGTGCCAATCTTTATTTAAATGGTGCGCTTGTCACAGATTTGATGATTCCCGACGGCGTGACAAGAATCGGTAGGTTTGCTTTTAGTGGTTACGATAGTTTGGTAAGTGTTACAATTCCCGATGGCGTTATGAGCATCTGTAATTTTGCTTTCTATTCATGTGACAGTTTGGCAAGCGTTGCAATCCACGACAGCGTGACGAGTATCGGCGATGCGGCTTTCTATAGGTGCAAAAGTTTGACGAGCGTAACAATAGGCAACGGTGTGACGAGCATCGGCTTAGGGGCGTTCTGTGATTGCACCGACTTGACGAGTATAACAATTCCTGATAGCGTGACGAGCATCGGTGAGAGTGCATTCAATCATTGTAGTGGTTTGACGAGCGTTACAATCGGCAATGGTGTTACAAGCATTGATAATTATGCATTCTCGCAATGTAGTAGCTTAACAAGAATTGATTTCACAGACACAGTTGCACAATGGAATACGATAAACAAAGGCTCTAATTGGGACAATTCCACGGGATCATACAAAATTTATTGTACCGATGGTACTATAGATAAATAAAACACAAAAGGAGAAAAATTTATGGCAATTTTAACAAAAACGCAAATGCAGTCAATTTTAAGTAATTTAGCGAGCAAAGGCAATACATATACATGCGAGGCGCAATTTCAGTTCGATTTGGCTGATGAGTTGAGAAAATATTTTACGTCAAAAAATGTCGGGCATAACATTTATCTCGAATATTCTCGCAGCACCAACGGAAGAACCGAGTATTACGACATTGTTGTCGAAGATGCAAGTGTCAATCCTCACGAATACTGTGTCATTGAATTGAAATACAAGACGAAAGCAGCGACAGCAATATGTTATGGACAAAAAGTTACACTCAAAACGCATGGCGCACAAGGGTTGGGTAGATTCGATTACCTAAACGATGTTGCAAGAATTGAGCAGTTCGTTCAAAACTATAAAAACTCAAACGGATTTGCAATTATTTTGACAAATGACAGTCAATACTGGGCGCAAAGCGGGAAGGGGAAATCATATGTCGAATTTTCCTTGGAAGATGGTACGGCTCAAATTGCAGGTCATAAAAAATGGGCGCAAGGCATAAGTCAAAATAGCACAGGTGTGCATAGATTCAATGGGCTTGACCTCTCAAAATCTTACCAAATAAACTGGAGTCAATGGGGGCAAAGCCCTGATTTTAAGTATTTACTGCTTGAAATATGAGTTTTATTCTTTATGCTTCATCCAAAAGCAACCGCACAAGCGGGTGTTTTTCGTTTGTCGGTGTGTTTCGATGCGGATTTTAGGCGGTCAGGAATGTCGGAGTAGACTTCTGTAAATTTTCCATTATTTTAATAATGGATATGTTGCGTTTTGGTTTGACTTTGGCGGCGGAAGTGATAGAATAGATTCTCGTGAAAGAGGGAATTTGTAGAGAAATACACACTTTATCACACGGATAAAATATGAAACCACTTCATTTGCACCAGACCGTCGCCAAAGATATGGATATGACAAGCGGACCGCTGCTCAAAAAACTCATTGCGGTGTCCCTTCCGCTTGCTTTTTCGGGCATTTTGCAACTGCTGTTCAATGCGGCGGATTTGATAGTTATCGGTCAGTTTTCCGAAACGAGTACGCAGTCGCTTGCGGCAGTTTCGTCAAACGTCGCGCTTATCAATCTCATCATCAACGTAGTTATAGGCTTGTCTATCGGCACGAACGTCGTTATGAGTCAGGCGATAGGCTCTCGTGACGAAAAGCGCGCGCAAAACACCGTGCATACGTCGGTGTTGTTGTCGCTCATAAGCGGTACGGTCGTTGGACTTGTCGGCGTATTTTGCGCAAGATATTTCCTCGTTTGGATGAAAACCGACCCCGCGATTTTGGACAAGGCAACGGATTATTTGTTTATTTATTTTATCGGCACGCCTGCAAACGTTTTATACAATTTCGGCGCGTCCATTCTTCGCGCAAAAGGCGATACGAAACGTCCGCTCATATACCTCACGATTGCGGGTATCGTCAACGTCGCGCTCAACCTCATATTCGTTATCGTGGCAAAACTCGACGTGCAAGGCGTTGCCATTGCGACAATCGTAAGCCAGTATTTGTCCTGCATTATGCTTGTTATAACCCTCTTGAAAGAGGAAGGTTATTGCAAACTTGTGCTTAAAAAACTGCGCTTCCACAAGAACGAGTTTTTGCAGATACTCAAAGTCGGTTTGCCCAGCGGCATACTCAACTCGTTTTTCTCTATCGCAAACGTGCTGATTCAAACCAACCTCAACGGATTCGGCTATTCGCTTGTCGCAGGCAGTTCGACGGGAAGCAACCTCGAAGGCTTCGTGTACACGTCTATGAACGCCGTGTCTAACGCAACCGTTACTTTCGTCGGGCAAAACTACGGCGCGAAAAAGCCCAAACGTATCAAAAAAGCCGCGCTCGAAGCGTCGATAATGATTGTCGTGATAAGCCTTTTGTGGACTCTCGTTCTACTCACGGCAGGGCAGTATATCGCAAAACTCTACACGTCCGACCCCGAAGTCATCGGCTACGCTTGCGCGAGAATGAAAATCATTTTGCCCATATACTTCGTTTGCGGTATCGTCGAGGTGCTTGTGGGCTGTATGCGCGGTATGGGCTATTCGTTCACGCCGATGGTCGCAAACTTCTTCTGCATATGCGTGTTCCGTATCGTGTGGATTTACACCGCGTGCAGAGCGGTCAATACGCCCGAAATGCTGTATTTGAGTTGGCCGATAAGTTGGGTGCTGAACATCACTGTCGACGGCATAATAATGGCGATAGTCTACAAGCGCGAGAAGCCGAAACTCGTATCCGCAGACGAAACCGAATCGAGCGGCAACGTCGATTCGCAAATCGCAAAAGAGGGCGAGGACGAATACAAGAGAGAAGTCGTGTTTGAAGAAGAATACGAAAGAGCCGAAAGCGAATCCCTCTTGACTGAAAGCGAATCGAACGCAACGCAACAAGGCGAATCGGTCGCAACCGAAAGCGAATACGACGAAACGCAACAAGGCGAATCGGTTGTAACGGAAAATGAATCCGACGAAACACGGCAAAGCAAATCAAATGTGATTCAACAAAGCGGCATAAACAATAACGTTGCGTAAAAGGCGAAAACCGCTTAAACATGAGAGCGAGTTGAAAAACACATAGTAAAAATCGTTATAACCAAAAAGAAATCCTCCCGAAAGAACGGAAGGATTTTTTGATTGAAAAAGTTGATTTTTTCGCTTGTTTTTCGCTTGTTTTCGTTAATGTTTCGCTGTTTTTTAGTGTTTTTTACAGCGTTTTATCTCGATAGTTCGACTTTATTTTGCGATGTCGCGGTCGAAGTTTTCAAGGCACTTGACGGAAATCGCATAGCAGTCGGCAAGACATTCGGGATTGAGGTTGTCCGCCGTGTCGCGCATCGTGTGATAGTAGTCTTGAAGATTGTGGTCGAGAGCGGTGATACCCGTCGAGCGGAATCCCGCTTTGTTGAACGCCGCGTTGTCCGTTGCGCCGCCGAACGGGGGAACCCACGTCTTGTTGCACATGATGCCGAGTTCGTTTGCGGCGGTTATAAAGGAATCGCTCACTTCCTTGTCCGATTTCACCGTGCCGTTGAGGTCGCGATAGTTTACGCCGAGAAAACGGCTTTCGTGTATGGTGTCGTAGGAATAAATCCAAGTGGGAACGTCGTCAAATTCGCCTTTGTGCGCTTCGCACCAAGCCATTGCGCCGCGAAGTCCTGCTTCCTCGCTTCCCGAAATGATTACGCCCACTTCCGTGTGTTCGAGTTCGATGCCCTGATCTTTCATTGCTTTGAGGATTGCAATGCCCATATAGCAACCGGTGAGGTTGTCGTTTGCGCCGTCCGTGATGGTGTTTTCATCCCACATAAAGTACATACCGACGAGGCAGGGCACCATAATCAAAATGGCAATGCCCATCCAGAAAAGCACCGGACCGTAAAGCGCGACGTAACCTGCGACGGTGTAGTCGACTACGGGTTGGCATTTGGTTGCGACTGCCGCTGCGATGTTCAATCCGAGCACCACAAGTCCGCTCACAACGCTTGACACGAGGTGCGCAACGTGCGCCGTACCGCCGAATTTGTTGTTGACGGGCCAGTTCCAAACCGCGTCGGGGTGTCCGTTGAAAAACACTCTGCCTTTCACTTCGCCCGTGCATTTCTTGATTGCGGTGACGCTGTGTCCCGTCTTTTTGGGGAAGCACTTGTCAACGAGTTTTTTGTAAAGACCGAATTGAATGAACAAAATCGCAAATCCCAAGCCGGTGATGACTGCACCGAGAATGGGGAGGAAGAAGAACAGCACCATGCCTGCAAGCACGAAGGTGATTGTAAAGTAAATCCAACCGAAAAACGCATTGGGATGTTCGGTGAAAGATTCGATGTCCGACCTCTCGCAACCGCAGTCGTTTTTGAGGTAGTCCGCCATATACTCGCACGCCATTTTTTCGCCTTCGCTGCCCGGGTCGCGCTTTGGCATATCGTTGCAAATATGCGCGATTTCGTCGCACATAAACTTTGCGCTTTGCGCCTTGTTGTCGATAAGTTTCTGAAGTTTTCCCATAAACTTCCCCCTTTGATAAGATAAAAATATTATACTATATATAAATGTAACATTTCAATATGCCTTTTTGACAAAAGCCGACACGAAAATCGACAATATGCGGATTTTGTATTATTAAAATTTTATTAAAAAGGAAAATTCAAACAAAAAGAGCGCAACTTCCCGACGCAAAACGACGTTGAATATAAACCAAAATTGCAGACGACAGAGTGCAAAAGCGGCGGGAAACGGCGATTGAAAAGGTAAAGTCGTTGTTTTACTCCTTGCAAAAATTCGATTTTATGATATGATATTCCTACAAAAGCAAGAGAGGAAGAATATGCAGGAAAAATGTAGTTGCGTAAAAGAACCGACAGGCACGATTCCCATCATGCGAGTGATTGACAAAATCGACGAGATGTTTGAAAAAGACGATTTGAAAGGCGCAAAACGTGTTCTCGAATACTGGGAAAAAGAAGCCAAAACCTTGAATGATACAAAGGGACTTTTGGAAGTGCTCAGCGAGCAAATCGGGCTTTACCGCAAACTCGGCGACATGGGAAAAGGACTTGCCGCAGTGGATGAAGCGCTTGCGATTTTGGCATGCAACGGCACTTGTTCGAGCGTGGGCGACGCGACGATTTATCTCAATTGCGCCACAACTATGAAAGCGTTCGGGAAAGCGAAAGACGCGATAAAGTATTACGAGATTGCAAAAGAGCAGTATGAGAAATCGCTTGAAAAAGACGACTATCGCCTTGCCGGGCTGTACAACAATTACGCAACCGCGCTTTGCGATTTGCAAAGATTTGAAGAGGGAAGAGCATACTATAAAAAGGCAATAGATTTGCTCAAAAGCAAGGGCGGTTTTTGCGAACTTGCGGTGTCCTACGTCAACCTTGCGCATCTTGCGTTCAGCGAGGCGCAAAGCAGAGACGAAACTTGCGACGAGGAAGTTGAAAACCTTTTGAACCTCGCATACGAGTGCCTTGACGACAAGTCGCTTGTCCGTGACGGGAACTATGCTTTCGTATGCTCCAAGTGCGCGCCGTCTTTTGAGTTTTTCGGCTATTTCATTCAAAAAGCGGAACTTGAAAACAGAGCGAAACAAATCTACGAAAACAACAGAAAATAAGTTTAATCAAGCGCAAAGCGAGAGATAAAACGGCGATTTGGAAATATGAAAGGACTTGAAGAAGCAAGAAAGTTTTATGAAGAAGCGGGTGCACAAATGATAAGCCGCAATTTCGGCGACTATGAAAATCGCATTGCGGTCGGGCTTGTGGGACACGGCTCGGAATGCTTCGGCTTTGACGACCAGACCTCGCGCGACCACGATTTCGAAACGGGATTTTGCCTTTGGCTTACAAAAGAAGACGATGAGAAAATCGGATTTTATCTAATGCGTGCATACGATAAACTCAAAGAAGAATATGCACAGAAAAACGGCATCGGCAACGCTCGCGCAAGCGTTGGAAGGTCGGGCTTTAAGGGTGTGTTTAAGATAGACGATTTTTACAGAAGATACACAGGCTCGGACGGTGCGCCGACGACGTGGCAAGAGTGGCTGTACACCGACTCGTTCTATTTTGCCGAAGCCACAAACGGCGAAGTGTTCCGCGACGACTTGGGCGAGTTTACAAAAATACGAAACGAGATTTTGAACGGTATGCCCGAGGACGTTAGAATCAAGAAAATCGGCTCGTGCGCTCTTAAAGCGGCGCAGTCGGGGCAGTATAACTACGCTCGGTGCATAAAACACGGTGAGGACGGGGCGGCTATGCTCGCGCTCTGCGAGTTCGTCAAGTCCGCTTGCGAACTTGCTTTCTTACTTGAAAAACGACATATGCCGTACTACAAGTGGGCGATAAGACAAATGCGCTCGCTCTCAAAATTCGGCTCGCTTGCCGATCCTCTCGAGTTTCTGCTCACGGCGGACAACGACGAGCGCGGCAAAAAGGTGAAAAGAGAGATTGTCGAGGACGTTTGCAACACGTTTGCAAAAGAGATGAACGAGCAATTCGAATTGAAAATCGAAGGGAACTATCTCGAACCTTTCGGCTACGCAATTCAAAAACGAATCAAAAATGCGGATATTCGCAATTTACACGTTATTTTGTGAGGAAAATATGATTGTTTTGAACGTCTATTACAAGGGTGAAAACGGCAACGCAAAACGTTTTGCCGAAGAAATGGAAAAGAGCGGAATCGCGCCGTCCGTGCGTGCGGAAGAAGGGAATATCGAGTATGCGTATTTTTCATCGCTCGGCGACGACGAAACCGTGATACTCGTCGAAAAATGGGAAAGTCAACGCGCGCTCGATTTGCATCAAGCGCAAAAGAAGATGAAAACCATTGCGGCTTTGCGCACGAATTTGGGATTGTCCGTTTGCGTCGAACGCTATGAGTCGGACTGATTGCTTTGTGCGTGATGATAAAGCGAGACGCCGTATCAACTGAAAGGCAATATATTCGAAAGCGGTTTTACGATTGCTTGAAAATGCGCTCGCAAATCCGTTTGCGACCGAAAACGCATTGCTAATAACACGGCGGATAGAATTCAAATTAAAAAACGAAAACGCACGTTTATCGTGCGTTTTTCAATGTGTAAAGCGTTCGTTTTGCGGTTTATTTTGTTATCGCGCCGATGTTTAGTTATCGTTCCGCCAAAGATTCCGCCGTCATCATCAAGTCGTAAAGCGGTTTTATCATCTCGAATCTATCGCACAGTACGTCTGCGAGATTGGGCGAGAAAAGAAGGTCGATATCCGTCGAGTTGGCAATGAAGCAAATGTCTTTCTTTTCAAGCCATCTGCTCAAATCTTTCGGATAGTCCGCATAGCGCGGCTTTTTATAAGTTTCGCCCACGAGGGAAAACATCGATTGATTTTCAAAGCACTCTTTCGCTTTTTGAAAAACGGGGGAATTCGACAAAATCAGATTGCGCAAACTCGCCATACTTTTTGCGTCCGCCATATAGTAGCCGCAACCGTAGCGGAAGTTGTAGGGGGATATTTCAAAAAAGTAGCCCGGAAGTCCGCACATAACGTTTGTGCCGCGCATAAACGTGAGCCACATGTGGTCGCGATAAAGGCTTGTTTTGTCCTTTGCAAACCGCAAATCCTTGTAAAGCCTCGACACGATACTTTTTGGCTCGGTTATCATCTGCTCGTCGATTTCGAGCATGCGTGGAGCCATTGCGGTCGCAAGATCGCGGAAGGGAACAGAGAGGTACTGCTTGAAGTCATCCTTGTGCTGCTGATACCAAAGTTTGGAATTGTATTTGTGATTGAAATACAAAAAGTCGAGCGACCTTTGCGAAAACGGCGTCATTATTCCTCAAAAAGCGCGACGAGCGTGTTGTGTACGATTTTGCGCATCGCGTCGTAGTCTATATAGGTGTGGTGGTCGTAGACGTACTCGTGGGAGAAGGATTGCACGATGTCCATCGCAAAGTGAATGCGCTCGGTCAAATTCTCTTTTTTCTCGCCGAGATCGGCAAACTTTTGGGCAATGGAAAGCGTAAGTTTGTCTTCGAGGGATATAAACTTGTTGTTGACCGCCTCGTCGCTGTGCGACAAAGAGTGGAGCGCCTCGTGAATGTTGGCATACTTTTTGTGAATGTCTATCGCACCGTCGAGAACGTGGCAAATTATATCGTCGAAATTGACGGGGGAAGTGAGGTTGTTTATTATGTCAAGCACCGGCGCAAACGCCTCTTTGACATAAATTTCCAAAACGTCCAAAAGGATATCTCTTTTGTCCTTGAAATATCCGTAAACTATGCCCGTCGAAACGCCTGCTCGTTTTGCGATTTCGGCAGTGTTGGTGTTGTAGTATCCCACTTGCGAAAAGAGTTCGAATCCCGCTTGGACGATTCGATTTTTCTTTTCGATGGATCTTTCTTGTTTGGGTTCTCTCACGTCCTGTGCCATATATTCCTTTCGAGCGTGCTATTTGGCGTGATACTACGTCACCGCACCTTGCCCGTCAACTCATTTACGGTTAGTAAATTAGGGTTGCCGTTCAAGGAACGCTTCCTTGTCTGACGCTCGAATATCCCGCTCGAAACATTCTATCAAAAAAATGTTTTTATCGGAATACTTACGCCGTCATCGCGCCGTTGCTCGCATTTTACAAGTCGATTATTTGGCGAATTACGCCTCAATCCGACCGACATTATATTGATATATTTATATTATATAACTTGTTTGAAAATAAATCAAGGGGAAAAATATGAAAAAATTTTCATATTATTTTATTAAATCTGTTGACATCTTTTATTTGAAGTTGTAATATTCTATCGTAAATGTGAATAAAACTTCACATTCACATAAAAATCAACTATAAATCGGCAAAAGGAGAGAGAGATATGCCGCTTGTATTTGCACCCATCGGAAAGGAGTTGAGAATCGTCAAAATTATGACCGACGAAAAAACAAAAAAACACCTTGAAAGTTTGGGCATCACCATCGATTCGACAATCAGTATCATATCCCAAAGCGGCGGAAGCGTCATTTGCCTTATCAAGGACGGACGCCTTGCTTTGGACAAAGAAATGTCAACAAAAATTTTAGTAGCATAATTTTTAGGAGGACAAAATGGAAAAACTGCTTAGCGAGTTCGTTATCGGCGAGCAAGGCGTAATCAAGGCGGTCGGCGGCGACGGAAGAATCAGACGTCGCTTGTTCGATATGGGCGTTACGCCGGGCGCAGAAGTGTATCTTCGCAAAAAAGCACCTCTCGGCGATCCGATTGAGGTGACTATCAGAGGATACGAACTCACGCTTCGTAAAACCGAAGCGTCTGTTGTGACGATGGAGGTACAAGAATAATGAAAAGATTTGCTCTGGCAGGCAACCCGAACTGTGGTAAAACGACGTTGTTTAACAGTTTGACAGGTTCGACCGCACACGTCGGCAACTGGCCGGGCGTAACTGTGGATAAGAAAGAGGGAACGTACAAAAAGTGCGCTGAACCCATCGCCATCGTCGACCTTCCCGGCATCTATTCGCTTTCTCCGTACACACCCGAAGAAGTGATTTCAAGAAACTACATTCTCGATGAAAAGCCCGATTGCGTCATCAATATCGTAGACGCAACCAACCTCGAACGTAACCTTTATCTCACCACGCAGATTATGGAAATCGACGTTCCGATGATCATTGCGCTCAATATGATGGACGCAGTTGAGAAAAACGGCGACAAGATCGACGCAAAGAGCCTCGAAGAAAAAATCGGGCTTCCCGTCGTTGAAATTTCCGCTTTGCGCGAAAAAGGTCTTGACGAACTTATGCAAAGAGCGTATGAAGTTTGTCAGCAACCGAGAAAGGGAAGCACCGTCTTGGAAGGCACTCAACTTACGCACCTCATCAACGATTGCAGAATCGCTCTCGAAGGAAGCGGAGTCGAAAATTCGCTTTTCCACGCTGTGAAACTCGTTGAACTCGACGAAATCGAAGTCGGTCAACATCCGCAAGCGGCTCAAATGGTCGAAGAATTCAAAAAGACGTTCAAAGACGACGTTTTCGGAACGGACTTCGAAGCAATCGTAGCGGACAGTAGATATAAATACATATCCAAAAACTATTCGACCGTTCTCACGAAGAAAGAGAAGACCGAAAAAGAAAAACTCAGCACTTCCGACAAGGTCGATAAGGTGTTGACGCACAAGGTTTGGGGTATTCCTATCTTCCTTGTGATTTTGTTCCTCGTGTTCCACCTCACGTTTGCAGAGGACTTCTTGTTCCTCGGCGCAGGCGGCGTGTTTGACAAAGAAGCCGTTGTTTGCAGCGACGCGGAAGGTACGGTCATCGAAGACTTCAACGAGAAAGTTTACGACGAAAGCAAGACTTACTACACCGAAGACGGCTACAAAGCGGAAGTGTCATTCACCGATGACGGCGAATTGGAATCCGTCGAAGCAAAAGCGTATGTATATACTGCCGATCACGAACTTCGTTACGTTGACGAATTGACGGAAAACGAACTCGATCAAAAATTCTATGCGGACGAAAAAGGCAAGTGGGAAGTCACCGTCGAGAAAAACGACGACGGCGAACTCGAAGCGGCTTTTGTCAGCAGCATCGACGAGTGGTGCTCGGGCATCTCGGCGGCAACCTTCTTCGGATATGAAGAAAGCGTTTACGGACCCGGCGTAATCCTTGCAAACATCCTCAACACGTTCACCGAATGCCTCAGCGTTTGCGTAGGTTACGGTCTTGAACTTGCAGGCTCGCCCGAATGGTGCACGGGACTTATCGTAGACGGCGTTCTCGGCGGTTTGTTTGCAGTGCTCGGCTTCTTGCCGCAAATCCTCTTGCTGTTCTTGTTCTTCTCGATTTTGGAAGACAGCGGCTACATGGCGCGTGTGGCGTTCATCCTCGACAGAATTTTCAGAAAATTCGGTTTGTCGGGCAGAGCGTTTATGCCTATGATTATGGGCTTCGGTTGTTCCGTTCCTGCATTCATCAACACTCGTACTCTTGCTGACGAGAACGAAAGAATCGCAACAATCAGAGTCATTCCGTTCTTCAGTTGCGGCGCAAAATTGCCTATCTTGACTGCTATCGCAGGCGGTATCGCAACGCAATTCGGATTCTCTCATCCCGACGTTATCACCTATATGATGTACGTTCTCGGCGTTGTCGTGGCAATCTGTGCGGTCATCTTGATGCGCGCAACCACCATGAAGGGCGAAGTTCCGCCGTTCATTATGGAACTTCCTGCGTATCACGTTCCTCAACCCAAGAACCTTGCCGCTCACCTTTGGGATAAGACGAAGCACTTTGTGAAGAAAGCCTTCACAATCATCCTTGCTTCCACAATCCTCATCTGGTTTGTCAGCCATTTCAGCTGGACGTGGCAATTCCTCGCAGACGAGAAAATGGATCAATCCATCCTTGCGGGTATCGGCGGACTCATTCAACCTCTGTTTACACCGCTCGGATTCGGTTCGCAACTTAAAGCATTCGGTTGGGTGTTCGCAGTGGCGGCAATCACCGGTCTTATCGCAAAAGAAAACGTTATCGCAACCTTCGGCACTTTGGCGGCTTGCATCGTCGGCGGTATGATCGACGTAGAAGCGGACGGTGGTATAGGCGCAGCGGTGACTATGATTCAAGCAACAGGTATCACCGTGCCGGGACTCATAGCATTCATCGCATTCAACATGCTCACCATTCCGTGCTTCGCGGCAGTTGCAACCGCAAAGGCAGAACTTCCCACCAAGAAGTCTTACAGAATGACATTGCTTTTCTGGGTCGGCACGAGTTACATCGTATCCACTATGATTTACCTCATCGGTTCGTGGTGGTGGACAGTGTTCATCTTCGCGGCAATCTGGGCGGCAATCATCACTCTCATCGTGCTTGACAACAAGGGCAAGATTGACGTAAAGAAGTTCTTCGGCGACCTCGGCTCGAAACTAAAAATCAAAAAGAACGCATAAGTCGCGCACAATGCGCAATACAGACTTTGCGTAAATAGAGCGATATATGACAAACACAGTATTTCAAAACGTTATGTCGGCAATGCACCCGATCGGAATCGTGACGATAGTCGTTGCGGTTGCGATTGTGGCAGGCGTCATCATCGCCTCAATCGTCAGAAAGGCAAAGGGTAAGCCCTCGCTCGGAAGCGATTGCGCGGGATGCTCGCACGCAGGGCAGTGCAACGGACATTGTTGCTCGCAAGACAAAGACGTCGATTGGACGGAACTTGTGAAACAGCGTAAAGCCGAACTCGAAGCCAAGCGCGAGAAAGAAGCAAACAGCGTGCAAGACGATACGCACGCCGACAAGCAATAAGTTTCAACTTTGCATTGAATAATGATAACCTCTCAATGCACAAACAAAAAAGATGTGTTGTAGCAATACGACAATCTATATTCTCTCTCAAAAAGCAGGGGAAGCGCAGTTGCGCTTCCCCTGCTTTTTACAATCAAACGACGCAATACGGCGCAATAAAATAAAGATGCCGTTCTATCAATGAGTTTCGTAAGGTTTGACGATTAGATTGACATTGCGCTCGCAATACGCTAAAATGGCAGGGTAATGCGTTGGCGAAGAAGTGTGCGCATTCGAAAATCCAGCATAATTGCGTAAGATTTTTCTTTCACTCGCCCTCGGTGGCTGTGCCGTGTAAAAATAAACAGCCCGTCGCGGACATGGCGGAATTGGCAGACGCGCAAGATTCAGGTTCTTGTGAGCAGTTGTTCATGCAGGTTCAAGTCCTGTTGTCCGCACCAACTACTTAAAAAAACGAACCGTTTGTGCGGTTCGTTTTTAATTCTTTGCCTAAGACAACGGACTTGCGACAATGTTGCACATTGTCGGCAAACTCTGTTTGCAACCTGCGTTCTGCAGATAACCGCAAGCGAAGAGAGACGCAAGCGCGTAGCATTTGCGGACATCGAGCGCAGAGGACATAGCAAACAAACAAAACACGCAGTGTTGCGTGCAAAGCACGGTGTGCAGTATGCACAGTTTGTTTAGCGTAGACGCTTGACACTTTGTGTAACAATCGCTATTCCGTCGCTTCACTCCTTACAAGTCCTGTTGTCCGCACCAAAGCCTATAAAAACGAACCGTTTGTGCGGTTCGTTTT